>JACMKY010000191.1 GCA_014379925.1 Cytophagales bacterium
ATTTTGCCCGTTCCGGTAAGTTTGAACCGCTTTTTGGCGGCCGAGACAGTTTTTACTTTTGGCATTTCGATACGGATTAAAACTGAACAGAGCGGTGCTTTTGCCAACCGATCCTTGGTGCCACCGGACAAACGCCTCGGCCTAGCCTCCTCCGGCGGGAGAAACGAACCCTGCAAAAAGGAGCGCAAAGGTAAACAGGGACCTCCGCAAATCCTAACAAAAATCACCGTGGGGAATTGATTATTTCTTCTGTGCCTTGGGGGAAAGCATTAAAAACATCCGTTTTCCTTCCAGCCGCGGCATCTCGTCTACCTTGCCCACTTCCTCGAGGGCCTGCGCAAACTTAAGCAGCAGGATTTCCCCCCGTTCCTTGAACACGATGGTGCGGCCCACGAAGTGAACGTACGACTTTATCTTGAAACCCTCCTTGAGGAAGTTCGTGGCGTGCTTGAGCTTGAAATCAAAGTCGTGGTCGTCGGTGTTGGGACCGAAACGGATCTCCTTCACCACCACCTTCTGGGCCTTGGCCTTCAATTCCTTCTGACGCTTCTTCTGGTCGTACTTGAATTTGGAATAGTCGGTTATCTTGCAGACGGGCGGGTCAGCACTGGGTGAAATTTCCACCAGATCCAGGTTCTGGGCAACGGCCATGGCAATCGCCTGCCGGGTGTCGTAGATTCCCTGCTCCACGTTTTCCCCCACCAGACGGACTTTGAGTGCCCGGATTTTTTCATTGATCTTGTACGGTTCTTCGACTCTCCCTCGAAAACCGGTGGGTCTGTCTTTACTGATTGGTACCTCCTTGGTTAAAAGTGAAAAAATGGATGAATTTGCCCGCCCGAGGCGGAAAACAAAACCGCCTTCCCGTTGACAACCGGGAAAGCGTACCGCAATTTAACGCATTTATTCCGGACATTCGCAAGTAGAAAATAAAAGACGGATTTCGGAAGTTTGGGCGCAAATTCAACGAAAAACCTACCCCCTGCCGCCAAATTCGGCTCCCCTTGTTAAACTTCCCGGCTTTATTGTAATTTTGGAAGATGATACGAATCGCGCCCGCGTTGGTTTTGATTTTGTTGGCTGTTTGCGTAGCCTGCACCCCCCGACCCGGCACCGACACGGCCATCCCGCCCCTGCCCGTTTCATTCAACGGCGTGGGTAGCCCAGTATCAGGAAAGGAGCAAGCGGTTTCGGTGTTCACGGTCCTCACCGATGCCGTAGGAGACTATCCCCGCTCCCCGGAAGCCTGGTACCAACGGGCCGATTACCACTTGAAAACCAACAACGGGTCGGCCGCCCTCAACGACATTGACCGAGCCATTCGGTTGGACCCCAACAACAGCCTCTACCACAGCCTGCGGGCCTCGGCTTACCAGAAAAAGGGGGCCTTCGAACTGGCTTGGGAAAGTGCCCGGCAAGCGGAAAAGCTGAATGACCAAACGCCGGAGTTTTTCCGGTTGATGGGCGGTTTGCTGCAAGCCAGAAAAGAATACGCCAAAGCGAACCAATACCTGGATAAAGCATTGGAAATCAATCCTTCGGACGCGGAGGTTTACTATTTCAAGGCGAAAATCGCCGCCGAGACGGGCGACACGGCCCGGGCGCTGCAAGGGTATGAAATAACCTTGCAGCAGAGGCCCGATTACGTGGAAACTTACAACCGATTGGCCGAGATTGCCAACGCCTCGCAACTGTCGGAACTGGCTCTGGACTACGTGCGCGCGGGTTTGCGTCGGGATTCCACCAACGCACGGTTGTATTACAACGGGGGAAATGCGCACAAGGCCGTTTCCCGGCTCGATTCGGCGAAGCGGTGGTATGCCAAGGCAGTCGCCCGGCAACCCTCCCTCTACATTGCCAACTTCCAGGCGGGCTTGCTTTACTTTGCCGAGAAAAATTACCCGGAAGCCCGGCACCGGTTCGAAGAAGTCCGTCGGTTCCGGCCCCAACTGCGTCGCCTCAACTACTACCTGGGTTTGTGCTACGTGTACACGGGCCGGGAAAGGGAAGCATTGGCGCAATTCGACACGGCCCGGCGGGCCGACCCCTCGGATAGCAAATCGGTGGAACAGTACCAGAAGCTGAACTGGCTGCTGGTCACGCGGAGGAACCGGCGCCGGCAGGACTCGCTGAATGCGTTGCTGCCCCCCGTCCGCCGCGTTCCGCAGCTGATCTTCGAACCCCTCCGACCGCTTCCCCTGAAAGCACCCCCCCTGAGGGGCCCGGAGATTCGGAAAGACACCGCCCAGAACCGCTGATTACGCAGCTTGCACGATTGCACGCCGCGCGGTGCAAATGAATGAACGGGAATTATAAACCTGACCGGGGAAACGGAGCGGCAACTGTAACCCACCGAATCATTGTTGCGGCGTTTCTGACCCGTAAGAATTGGCATCCTGCCTGGTGATTTGGTAGTGTGTTCTGCTCGGTTTTTGGGGTGGCACGCGGACTCTGTTCTCGTGGCCACTAAAAATGATTGATCAACGCCCCTCTGAAAGGGGCTTCTTTACCTAATTACTGTAAAAAATGGGTGTATCGGATGTGCGTATTGTGAGTGACCAGGCCACCGTCAAAATCACCCTGCCCGACGGCAGCGTGCGGGAGATGCCCAAGGGCAGCACCGGCCTGGATCTGGCGCTGAGCATCAGCGAGGGACTGGCGCGTAACGTGCTGGCCGCCAAAGTAAACGGCGAAGTGTGGGATGCTACTCGCCCCATCGAGACGGATGCCGTGGTGCAATTGCTGACCTGGAACGATCCGGAAGGAAAAGCCACGTTCTGGCACTCGTCGGCGCACTTGATGGCCGAAGCCCTCGAAGCACTGTACCCCGGCACCAAATTCGGCATCGGGCCGGCCATCGAGAACGGGTTCTACTACGACGTGGATCTGGGCGGCCAGCCGTTGGGCAACGAAGACTTCGGCAGGATTGAAGAGAAGATGCTGGAACTGGCCCGGCAGAAGAGTGACTACGTGCGCCGGGCCGTTCGGAAGGACGAGGCGGTTGCGTACTTTACCGAGAAGGGCGATGCGTACAAACTCGACCTGCTCGAGGGGTTGGCGGACGGGCAAATTACTTTCTATACCCAGGGCAAATTCACCGACCTCTGCCGGGGACCGCACATTCCCAATACGGGCTTCATCAAGGCGGTCAAGCTGACCAACATTGCCGGGGCCTACTGGCGCGGTGACGAGAAGAACAAACAACTGACCCGCCTCTACGCCATTACATTTCCCAAGCAGAAGGAGCTGACCGATTACCTTGAAATGCTGGAGGAAGCCAAAAAGCGCGACCACCGCCGGATTGGCAAGGAAATGGAATTGTTTGCTTTCTCCGAAAAGGTGGGGTCGGGCCTGCCGCTGTGGTTGCCCAAGGGAACGATGCTGCGCGAGCGGCTGGAAAACTTCTTGCGGCAGGCGCAGATGAGGGCCGGTTATTCGCCGGTGATCACGCCGCACATCGGCAGTAAGGAGTTGTACGTCACGTCGGGGCACTGGGAAAAATACGGGGCGGACGCCTTCCAACCCATCAAGACGCCCAGTGAAGGGGAAGAGTTTCTACTCAAGCCGATGAATTGCCCGCACCACTGCGAAATTTATAAAACCAAACCCCGGTCGTACAAGGACCTGCCCCTGCGCTTGGCGGAGTTCGGCACGGTGTACCGCTACGAACAGAGTGGCGAACTCAGCGGCCTTACCCGCGTGCGGGGCTTTACCGTCGACGACGCCCACATTTTCTGCCGTCCCGACCAAGTGAAGGATGAATTCCTGAAAGTGATCGATCTGGTCTTGTACGTCTTCCGGAGTTTGGGCTTCGACAATTATACCGCCCAGATTTCCCTCCGCGACCCCAACAACAAGGCCAAATACATTGGTCAGGACGAGGACTGGGACCGGGCCGAAAGGGAGATTGCGGAAGCCGCGGCGGAAAAGAACCTGACGACCGTGAGCGTAACGGGCGAAGCGGCTTTCTACGGCCCTAAACTCGACTTTATGGTGCGCGACGCCCTGGGTCGAAAATGGCAACTGGGTACCATTCAAGTGGATTACCAATTGCCCAAACGTTTCCAGTTGGAGTATACAGGGTCCGACAACCAGAAGCACACGCCCGTGATGATCCACCGCGCGCCCTTCGGTTCGCTGGAGCGGTTCGTGGCCGTACTGATCGAACATTGCGGCGGTGACTTTCCCCTCTGGCTGGCGCCCGACCAGATCGCCGTGTTGGCGATTTCCGAGAAATACGGCGACTACGCCGGCCAGATTCACGCCGGTTTGCAGGAGCACGACATCCGGGGCTTCGTCGATAACCGCGACGAAAAAATCGGCCGGAAAATCCGCGATGCCGAGATCAGCAAGGTGCCCTTCATGCTCATCGTGGGCGAAAAGGAAGCCGCCGAAGGCAGGGTGGCGGTCCGCAAGCACGGCCAGGGCGATCTGGGTAGCATGACGCCGGAGGAGTTTACCGCGTTTTTCCGGAAAGAGGCGGCCGTTTGAAACCGAAGTCCGGACCCGGACCTGCTCTCGAAAGATGACATCCGTTTGCCGGACACAAGTCCGCTTGAAATTCCTGTTTTACGTCCCGATTCGATGCCGTTAAGTCCAACTTCTAAACCCATCCTTCCCATGAAAAGAAAACGCTACTTGGTGCTGATCCTCTTCGTTGCCGTAACCGGGTCCGCGGTGGGCCAGTCGGAATCCGTGGACCGGGAAGTCATCCACAAAATCAAGCAGGAAGGGCTGAAAAACAGCCAGGTAATGGAAACCGCCTTCTACCTGACCGACGTGAACGGTCCGCGGTTGTCGGGTTCGACGGGTTTGAAAAAAGCCTACGCGTGGACCCGGAAACAGCTGGAAGGATGGGGCCTGTCCAACGCGGCCATCGAACCCTGGGGTGATTTCGGCCGGGGCTGGGAAACCCAGAAGTGTTACGTGGCGATGACGGCCCCCTACTACCAGACGCTCATCGCCACGCCCAAGGCCTGGACGCCCGGTACCAACGGGTTGATCAAGGGCAAACCCGTGTTCATAAAAATCAATTCGGAGGGTGACTTCGATCAGTACAAGGGAAAATTAAAGGGCAAAATCGTGGTGACGGCCTTGAATACGCCGCTCAAAACCACGTTTGAGGCGGATGCCAAGCGCCACCAGGAAGAAGACCTGGAAAAACTTGCCAAGTATCCCGACGGGAGTGACAACAGCGGTTGGACGCCCGAACGAATCGCCGAATACCGCACGCGGGCCGCCCTGCGAACCAAATTGAGCGAGTTCCTGCTGGCCGAGGGAGTTGTCGCCATCCTGGGCAGCCGGGGAGGGGCACACGGGACGATGTTCACCAGCAACGGTGCCGCCTATGATCCGCAGGCGAAACCGGCCCTGCCCGAACTGGAAATGGCGGCGGAACACTGCGCCCGGCTGGTTCGCCTGTTGGAAGCGAACATCGACGCGGAAGTGGAAATGGACGTTCAGAACAGTTTCCTGGTGGAGGACCTGAGAGGGTACAACGTAGTGGCTGAGATTACAGGCACGGACAAAACCCTGAAGAGCGAGTTGGTGATGCTGGGTGGGCACCTGGATTCCTGGCACGCTGCCACGGGCGCCACCGACAACGCCGCCGGTTGCGCGGTGATGATGGAAGCCGTCCGGATCCTGAAAGCCATTGGTGCCCAACCGAAGCGAACCATCCGCATTGCCCTCTGGGGATCGGAGGAACAAGGCTTATTCGGCTCCCGGAATTACGTCAAGAACCACTTTGGCGATCCGGAAACGATGGCACTCCGGCCAGACCACAAGAAATTGGCCGGATACTTCAACCTGGACAACGGAACGGGCAAGATCCGGGGGGTGTACTTGCAGGAGAACGATGCGGTGTACCCGATCTTCGAGCAGTGGCTGGCACCCTTCCACGACCTGGGTGCCAAAACCCTCACCAACCGCAATACGGGCGGCACCGACCACCTCTCTTTCGACGCCGTTGGCCTGCCGGGATTCCAGTTCATCCAGGACGGGATCGATTACAACACCCGCACGCACCACACCAACATGGACACCTACGACCGGCTTCAGAAAGAAGACCTGATGCAGGCTTCAGTGATCGTGGCCTCCTTCGTGTACCACACGGCGATGCGGAACGAGAAACTGCCCCGGAAACCCTTGCCGAAAGCCAAGGGCAGCACCCCCAGCCTCGGCCGGTAAGGGGAATTTTGGCAGGGGCGAAACCGACCCGCCCCCTTTGCCGTTAAGCCAGTGTATTAAACCTGATACCGATGGAAGCCAAGAAGAATATCGTGGTGGTGGGCGCGGGTTTCGGCGGCTTGGAGGCCGTCAAGATCCTGGCCAAGTGCAAAAACCTCAACATCACGCTGGTCGACAAATCCAATCATCACCTCTTCCAACCCCTGCTTTATCAAGTAGCTACCGCCGTGCTGAGTCCGGCGGACATCGCCATCCCTGCCCGATCGATCGCCGGCAGCATGAAGAACGTTTCGGTGATTATGGCCGAAGTCACCCAGATCGACAAGGGGGGCAAGCGAATTTATTTCGACAGTACTTCCCTGCCCTACGACTACCTGATTCTGGCGATGGGTGCCCGGACGGGCTACTTCGGCAAAGATGAGTGGCGAAAGCACACAGTGGGACTCAAGAGCATTGTGGATGCGCTGGAAATCCGCAAACGCCTGCTCTTTTCTTTCGAACAGGCCGAAGTGCACCCGGAGCTGGCCACCAAACTGCTCAACTACATCATCATCGGCGGCGGCCCGACGGGGGTGGAACTGTCCGGTTCCATCGCCGAATTGTCCCG
>JACMKY010000019.1 GCA_014379925.1 Cytophagales bacterium
AGCTGATAATAGCCTTCGGTATTCTTCACCAGTTTCCACTTCTGGTGGTTGCCACCGGTGTATTCCCCCAGCCGGACGGCGGCCCCTCTCTCCAGCGCGCCGTCGGCCACCTCCAGCGCCTTGCCGTTGTGGGTGGCCAGAATTTGGTAGTAGCCCGCTTCCACTTCCACCAGTCGCCAGAGTTGGCCGGCCGCCCCCTTGAAATCGTTCTGCACTGCGTTCCCCGTTGGGGAGGCCGTGAGCGACTTGCCGCTGTGGCGCACCGTGAGTTGGTAGCACTTGCCCGGTTGGAAAAGCGGCGTGGCATTGACTTCCACGCCGCCGTTCCAGGCATCGCCGACCCGGGCGTAGACCCGGAAGAAGTACGTCTTGGCCACCCCCAGGTTGGTCACCGTTACGCCCGTGCCCGTGCCGCGGTACACCACTTTCCCACCCTCGATGCCCGTGCCATTGCCGTTGAAATCGGCGTTGGCCGTGTAGGCCGTGCCGACTGGCTTGTCCTGGAAGCCTTGGTTTTCTTTGGCAACCACCAGCACTTCCTCAAACGAGGCGGCGGGATTTTCCCAACTGACCCGCACGGCATCGGCCTGCGGAACGGCGTTTACGTTCCGGACGGCAATGCTGCCCGAAGCGCAGTTGGGATACAGTTTGACGGAGTCAACGGCCACCAGGCCACCCTCGTTCGTTACCCGGCAGGTGATGAGGTAGTGATACGTCTCCCCGTCGCAACCGACGGGCGAAAGGAGCACCGTCGGCGCGGCTTCCGTGATGACCGGCTCGCGGTGCGCGTGGTTGTTGTGGCGAAGCGTGACTTGCCATTCGTAACGCAGGCGGGCGCCCCCCCGATCGGTCGCGCTCGCCCGCAGCGCGTATTCGCTTTCGCGGTCGAGGGGATACAACGCGCCATCGGCGGGCGCGGTGATTCGTACCGAGGGTGCCGTGCTGTTGACCGAGATGACCAGGGTTCGGGAATCGGCTAAATTGCCGTTGTCCTTTACCGTCTGCGTCACGGTGAAACCTTTCGGACCGGCTGCCGAAAAGGTGTGTACCGGATTGGCTTCGGTGGACGCGGTACCGTCGCCGAAAGTCCACTCGTAGGTGAGTGCCCCGCCTTCGGGGTCGGTCGAGCCGGCGCTGCTGAATTGCACCCGGAGGGGAGAGGTGCCGCTGGTGACGTCCGCCGCGGCTTTTGCCACCGGGGCTTGGTTACCCCCGTGGCTGATCTGCATCACCTCCCCGGAATTGATGTTAACGCAGAACAGCGAACCATTCAAAGGGTTGTACTCCAGGTCGACGATGCCCTGGGCAAAGCCGGCGGGGGCGAAGTCCCTCACTTCCTGCACCCAGCGGTCGCCTTCGTAGCGCAGCACCGCGTTTTTGATCCAGTTGGCCCCGTAATCGGCGAAGAAATACGTGTTGCGGTAGCTGGTCGGGAATTGGTTACCGGAATAATACGCGCCACCCACCGAAGCATTGCCCTTGAAGGAGGTGCCCGTCGGCGCCCCGGCCATTCCCAGGGCCAGCGTAGTGGGGACTCCTCCGTTGAAGGAGGGAATGCGGGCAACCGGGTTCCGGTGTTCCCAACTCAGGGCCGGCCGCGCGTGCCGCAAGCGGCGATTGGCCGGGTTGGGGTCGTCGGTGGCGAAGGTTGGCGGCTGGCAGAGGCTCTCGAAAGTGGGCCGGCCGGGCTCGTCCGGGTTGCGCACGTTGGTGCCGTAGTACGAGCCCGCCTCCAGGCCTTCGTAGAGCGGCCAGCCGCAGTTCAGGCCCGCCTGGTGGACGATGTGCAAGTCTTCCCAGGTATTCCAGCCCACGTCGCCCACCAGCAACGTACCCGGATCGCCGTTCGCGGCGGCCGACTGGCCGGTGTTGGGCTGGAGCGTCATCCGGAACGGGTTCCGAAATCCCAGCGCCCACACCCGCGATTGGGACGCCCGCGGCTGGCTTGGATTGTAGAAGGGGTTGCTCGCCACCCCGTCACCGGTGTTGGGATCGATGCGGAGTATTTTGCCGCACAACGAGTTGACCATTTGAGCGCGGAACGACCCCACGTTTTCCTCCGCCCGCAGGATGCCTTCGTTGAGGGCGGTCTGGTAGTAGGTGCCGACGGTGCTGCCCACGTCGACGTTGC
>JACMKY010000192.1 GCA_014379925.1 Cytophagales bacterium
CGGGTATCGTCTTCGGCCAGGTCCTCGAACCGCTTGATTTGTCCGGTCAGGAAGCCGCGTCCCAGCGGACTGTAGGCCACGAAGCCGATGCCCATTTCTTTGCAGGCGGCCAGGGTATCGTCTTCCGGTTCGCGGCTCCACAGCGAATATTCGGTTTGCAAGGCGGTGATGGGATGAACGGCCGACGCCCGGCGCAACGTATCGACGGAGGCTTCCGACAAGCCGAGGAAGCGGACTTTGCCCTCCTCTACCAGCCGCGACATCGCCCCGACCGTTTCCTCAATGGGCGTGCCGGCATCCACCCGGTGTTGGTAGTAGAGGTCGATGGTTTCCGTGCCCAGCCGCCGCAGACTGCCCTCGCAGGACGAACGGACGTACTCGGGCCGGCCGTTGATGCCGCGTTTGGCCGGGTCGTTGGGGTCGCGCACGATGCCGAACTTGGTGGCCACCACCACCTGGTTGCGTTTGCCCTTGAGGGCTTTTCCCACCAGCTCCTCGTTCGTAAAGGGTCCGTACATGTCGGCGGTGTCGAGAAAGTTCAATCCCCGGTCGAGGGCGTGGTGGATGGTGGCAATCGATTCTTGGTCGTCGCGGGTGCCGTAGAAGTCGGACATGCCCATGCAGCCCAGGCCCAGGGCCGATACCTGAAGGCCGCTTTTTCCCAGTGTTCGTGTTTTCATGAGGTTTTGAGGGTTTGGAAGGAGAAAGGAAATCTTCGCCGAATGGTTCCCGGTCCAAACCCGTGGTTCGGGCTCAATCCACCACCGGCCCCGCTCACCTTAGCCGACTTACCAGTACCTGAAAGGGCTGGAGTTGGATTGTCAGGCGCCGGTTGGTCAGGAAACCTTCCGCCGTTGCTCCGGAAAGGACATCGCGCAGTTGCAGACCCGCCCCGCCGGTGTCTACTCCGGGTTGAATGGTCAGAACCGCGTTTTCTACTTTGTCACTCAAGGAGACAACCACCAACGACAAATGCCCGTCGGCTTCGCGTAGCCCGGTAAAAATTCGGGGATTGTCGGCGGCCACTTCGCGCAGCAGCACCGCGCCGCTGGCGAGCTCCGGCAGCTCTTTCCGCAGGTTGAACAGCTTCTGGTAATAAGCATACACGCCCGGGTCGGCGTCGGGGTGCGGACCGTGGTCGGGATCGCCGGCAAACACCTCGGGAATGCCGAAGAACGCGTGGATCGCCTCCACGGCCATGAAGCGCGGCGCGTAGCCATTGAAGTGGTAAAACCAGGAGGTATCGTGGTTGCGGGCGAAAAATACGCGGTTGGCACCGGGAGGCAACGCGCTGAACACGTTCGCCAGGTGCGCCTGGTAGTCAGCAGCATTCACCTCGCCGCGGTCCATCTTTTCGATCAGCAACTGAACGGCTTCGGTCTGGTTGTCGTGCCCCAGGTTGGAAACCGAATAGAAAACGGGACCGAACACCTCGCTGAGCAGCACCGCTTCGGGCTTCTTCTCCCGCAGGGCCTGCAGCATTTTTCGCATCAGTTCGGGCGCCGCGGTCCCGCTCCGGTAGGCGGGCTCCTGGGTGTTCTTGTCCCAGCCCGGCCCCTTGTACGAGGCGGCATCCACGCGGTAGCCGTCGATGTCGTAGGTCTGCAGGTCGTGCAACACCAGGTTGACCATGTATTGCTGATAAACGGGACTGGCCCAGTCGGTGGTCACGCTCTTCCAGGTCGGGTGCAAGGCCAATTGATCGTCTTCCCCGCGCACGAACAGATCGGGCCGTTCCTTCACCACGGGTGATTCGGGACTGAATCCGTGGATGACCATGTCGAAGAGCACCTTCATTCCCAACCCGTGCGCGGTCCGCACCATTTCCTTCAGGTCTTCGACCGTACCCACGGCCGGATCGACGGCAAACAAATCCAGGGGAAAGTAACCGCCTTTCCAGTGCGGCATCAGGTACAAGGTATTGAAGCCGATCTTCCGGTAAAAGGGCAGTTTTTTGGTAAGGCCGCGGATACCACCGGGAAAATACTTGGGATAGGCTTCCAGCAACACCATTTGCGGCACCCAACCGACCGTTTGCTCGTCGAGCGGCATCGTCTGCGTAACCATGCGTTGGTAGCGGGCCAGCGCTTCGGGCAAGCCCCCGTTGACCAGTTCCAAACAGTGCGTATCGGATTGGACAACGGTGTTTTCCGGCAAGTAATAGTAGCGGTAATCCTGGTGTTGCAGGGTGATCCGACCGTCTTCGCCGCGAAGCGTGGGCCGGTAGTTCACTTCGCCGCCCGTGTTCATCCAGGTAGCCAGGGTTTTTCGCCGACTTGGGTTGCTGACCGCCAGAATGCCGAATCCCGCGTCGGGTGCGCTGTGAAAGGATACAGTATTGTTGGTCAGCGAGTCGTAGGGCGTGCGGGGCCTGACGTAGGTTTTGGGAAAAAACGGCCCCGGTACGTCCACCACGCAGTCGGCCGGTCGGCCCAGCACCGCGCCCGGCACGCGGAAGAAGAAGCCCTCGAAGTGCGGCGCCGGGGCGACGGCCGACGGACCACCCGCCTTTCGCAGCAGCCGGGCGGAGCGGTTCAGCCGCCCTTCGCCCGGAAACAACGTGTAGACGCAGGTCAGTTCGTAGGCGTAACCGGCGGGGTTGGCGGCCGCCGTGGAGCCGCGGGAAGCAGAAATGTTCACCACCACCTCCAAGGAGGCGCCGTTCCGCATTTTGTCCAGGCTCACCTGATGCCGCAGCACCTTCCCGATGGCCTTTTCCCGAACCCGCTGCCCGTCAACCTGAAAATCGAGCGAAGGCAGTTTTGCGCTGGGTGTGAGCAGGTTGCCGGGCAAGCTGTCGGCCGTCAGCGACCGCCATTCGCCGTCGGTCCGGTTGATTTCCAACCGCAGCCGGGCGTTGCCGAAAATCAGCCGGTTGGGCTGTTCAATCAGGTAAATATCCTGGTAAACCGGCCGCTTCGGAGGTGCCTGAAACGATTCCCCGGCCAAGGCCGGGACCCAGCACACCCAGCCGCCACCCGATAGCAACCAGGAAACCAGGCGGGTGGCGTTTGAGCAAAAGTTTTTCATGGCGGTAATACCGACGTCAGTCGGTAATGAATAACCGATTGACGTCGGCGTTGCTTTGCAAAGAAAGTTGGTAGAAATTACACCGGAAGTTTCCCAGCTTTACGCCAGTTACGTGGGGGTACGCTTTTTCGTAACGGTGAATGTCGATTTGAGGCAGGCCCGGTTCCCAGATGTGCACTGCCCGGTATAAATCCGGGATACTTTGAAAAAGATTCGGGGTAGATGCGGGCATGGATGAACAACTGCGGCAAAGCCATGATCGTGTTTGCTCA
>JACMKY010000193.1 GCA_014379925.1 Cytophagales bacterium
AATCCTGACGACCATTGATAAGGTAGAGTTCGGTGCCGACTCCAAGAACAACCTGAAAGGCCAGGCCCTGTTCCTCCGGGCCTACGCCTACTTTGAGCTGGCCCGCTACTTCGGAAAAGTGCCGTTGCACCTGACCCCGGTTACCAACCGCTCGGAAGCCGCGTTGCCGTTGGCCTCGGTGGATGAAGTGTACGCCCAGATTGTAAAAGATGCCGATGAGGCTACCCGGTTGCTGTTGCCCAAAGCAACCCAGGAAGCCGGCCGGGCCACCTCGGGGGCGGCCAAGACGCTGCTGGCCAACGTCTACGTGGTGCGAAAACAGTGGGCGGAAGCCGAAAAGCTGCTCAAGGAAGTGGTTGCCAACGACGGGTATGCCCTGATGCCCGACTACGCCAATGCCTTTTCTACCACCACGGGCAACAAGAACAACCAGGAGTCGGTTTTTGAAGTCCAGTTTCAGGAAGGTTCGGCGGGATACCAGGGAACGTTGATTTACAACTTTTTACCCCGCCCCATCACGGCCGACGAATTAAGGCCGATCACGGGTACGGCCAATCCCCAGCCGCTTTCCGGAGAAGGCAACAACGCGCCCACCCCGGACATCATTGCCGCCTACGAAACCGGCGACAAAAGAAAAGATGCCTCCATTGCTTACGTTACCCTGAGCGGAAGTTTGCGGGCAAACAAGGTGTATCCCTACATCAAAAAGTTTGCTGCCCCCCACGCGGTGCACAACGTTACCGGCAACAACTGGCCGGTATACCGGTACGCGGAGGTGTTGTTGTTCCTGGCGGAAGCGTTGAACGAGCAGGGCAAAGCCGGTGAAGCAGCCATCTACCTGAACCAGGTGCGGACCCGCGCCGGTTTGGCCAACGCCAGCGGTGACCTGCGCAACGCGATTTATCAGGAAAGAAGGGTGGAACTGGCCTTTGAAAACAAACGCTGGTTCGACCTGGTCCGGACCGACCGGGTGGTGGCGGTGATTACTGCCTACGGCAACCGGGTCAAATCCAATCCGCAGGATTATTACTATCCGGCCGGGGCGGTTTTTCCCAACAATGCCTTCACCAACCTGGATTTGTACTACGCGCTTCCGGCGGATGAGGCCATACTCACCCCTCATTTCTGATTGATGCCAAAGCCAGCCGGTGCTGCCAATGAAACAAACTGGTAAATCGCCTCCAACGCACCAACGGAAAGGGTTGACATCCCGGTCCGTTGGCTGAGCCCCGGTGGCGGAGGTTAGAAGTCGTACATGGCAAACAGTGCAGCGCATTCTTGATAATTTCATTCCGATTCAAATACCGACGTTCAAGCTGACCAAGATAAAAATGAGCCGGAAATTGGCGCGGGCCAGAAAGAATACCGGCAAAAAACTGGGCGGAACCAAACAAAAGAGGCGTCTTTCAAGTTTGCGCAACATCGTCCCTCTCCGGGAGGCGGGCCGGTTGCCTTTCGGGTCGTTTTGCCCGAATATCCAATGCATCCAACCCACCAAATCCAGTTTGCCGGAATATGCCACGCACCGTTTTCAAATACCCCACCCTTTAAAATATGCCATCCATCTCCACCCCTATGCACCTCAACCAAAATCCCGTAAAACTACTGTTTATCCTGGCGGTCTTCGTGCTGGCCGGGACTTCCTGCCGCAACGAGAACAAAGCGACAACCGGGTCGGCAAAGGCCGGACCGGTGGATCCTAAAATCGACAAGCTCAAGCTGCAAGCCGGCTTTCAGGCCGAACACTTGTACAGTCCCTCCGCCAATGAGCAGGGTTCCTGGGTTTCGATGACCTTTGACAACAAGGGTCGCCTGATTGCCTCCGACCAGTACGGCGGGTTGTACCGCCTGGAACTGCCTCCGATTGGCGATTCAACCAAACCCAAGGTAGAGAAACTCCTGGTTGGAACCGCGGCGGCACAGGGTGCCGATACGACCAAACTTAAAATCGGGATGGGCTTCGCGCAAGGCTTGCTGTACGCCTTCAACAGCCTCTACGTAATGGTCAACCACAACAGCAACAGTGATTTCGACAAGAGCACGGGCCTCTACCGGTTGCAGGACACGGATGGGGATGATCAGTTCGACCGGGTCACTTTGCTGAAATCCCTGAAGGGAGAACCGGGCGAGCACGGGCCGCACAGCATCAAGCTGGCTCCCGATCAGCAGTCGCTCTACGTTGTGGCCGGCAATCACGTCGACGTTCCCGAGATGGATGCTTACCGACTGCCTCCAGTTTGGCAGGAAGACAACCTGTTTCCGCTGATCAAAGATCCCCGGGGCCACGCCAACAACCGGAAAGCGCCGGGCGGGTGGGTGGCCCACATCGATTCGCTGGGAAAGCGGTGGGAACTGGTGAGTGCGGGGTACCGGAATTCGTTTGACATCGCCTTCAACGAAGCGGGGGATCTGTTTACCTACGATTCGGATATGGAATGGGACTTCGGCATGCCCTGGTACCGGCCAACGCGCATCTGCCACGTAACCAGCGGCAGTGAGTTCGGCTGGCGAACTGGTAACAGCAAATGGTCGCCCGCGTACCCGGATAACCTGCCCCCCGTCCTCAACATCGGACAGGGCTCTCCCACCAACCTGATTCACGGTATGAACGCGAAGTTTCCCGACAAGTACAAAAAAGCGTTGTTTGCTTCGGATTGGAGTTTTGGCATCATCTACGCCATCCACCTCCAACCCCAGGGCGCTTCTTACACCGCCGAAGCGGAAGAGTTTATTTCGGGTTCTCCACTGCCCCTCACCGACGGGGTGATTGGTCCGGACGGTGCCCTGTATTTCCTCACCGGTGGCCGAAGGCTGGAGTCGGATCTGTACCGGGTCTC
>JACMKY010000194.1 GCA_014379925.1 Cytophagales bacterium
GCGAAACTTTTAAAAGCAGCCTGTGTTTTTGCTTTTTTATAAGCACTTAGCAACAAGCTCTTTACGTAATTAACATCCTTTACGCCATTGATGACTACCTCCGATAATAGGATGGTTCCAGACCTTAAGTTGACTTCAAAGTAGTCGGTTTGTTGCTCGATGTAAAGCTCTTTTCGGTCATATCCAATAAAAGAGAAAATAAGCTGTATTGGAAATTGTTTTGTATAAATTTCAAACTCTCCATTCTCATTGGCAGAGGTGCTCGTGTTACAGTTTTCACAAAAGATATTTACAAATGGAAGGGGTTTTCCCGTTTGCTCATCAAGAACCTTGCCCCGTAATTTCAACGGGTTTTGTGAAAAACCCAAGTTGAAAGCAAAAGTCAATCCAACGAGAAGAATAGCACGCATATTTATATATTAAAATATTTAAATTAAACACAAAAATTAATTTTAGATCGACATCAAAATATAGGCATCATCCGGGGTTATTCCAAGTAATTATTTTTGAAACCTTTTGCTACGGACTTATTGGTCTTATTACCTATGGTTGCGACTTAGCAAGTACGATGGATAAAAAATGGCGGTAAACCCGTTACGCAAAGAAGGTCGGAATGATTACTCACCGGCATTGGTTGGCCGCTCCAACAGGTTCATCATTCGCTGGTAAAGGCCTTCAAACTCTTCCGCGCGGGTGGTTTTGTAGTGCTCGGTGTGAAAACTGTCGAGCCGCTCCAACAACTGAACCAACAGCAACTTTTCCGGCTGGGTCAACACGTCGAATGCCACCTTGCCGGCCCGATGAATGAACGGATAGCTTTCCGCCAACAAGCCCTCTCCCTGGCTGGTCAACCGGACCCGTTTGGCCCGTTTGTCCTGCGCGTTGGGCAGTTCCTCGATCAAGCCCAGTTTGAGCAACCGGCGGATAATGTCGATGCCGGAGGGAAACTCCGAAAGCATGTGGTGGATCAACTCACTTTTGTTGGGTGCTCCCAGGTGATGAATCACGTGCATGTACATCATGTCGTCCACGTTGTGGAGACCCAGCGTTTTCAGCGCTTTTTTGGAATACAGGTAGCTGTACTTGCTGAGTCGTCCCAGCAGCTTTCCCAGCGTTCCGTTGATCGGTGATTCGTCGAAGATATCGGACGCGTAAGCCGGCGCCGGCAACTGATTGGCCAAGTACCAAAGACAAAAATCCGCCAAGGATGGGTCCGCCCGCTCCGCTTCGTAAGCGGCCCACTGATTGACCAGTTCGATAATTTTTTTGCTCACCGCTGAAGGAATAGTTATGCCCGGGTATACGCGAACAATGGTATGGTTCTACACAAAATAAGGCAAAAATGTAGAACTTTATTATTTATTAATCGTAAATGCTCCTATATTGCGGTCATATTATTATTAAACCACACTAATCCATGAAAAAGATTCACGCCCCGTTTCGTTTCCGCTGGTGGCACGGAGCCCTGTTTCTGGTGGCGGTAACCCTTGCGGAAAGGTTGCTGAGCCCCGAAGAAGAACCAGCCAACGCCGGGGATAAACCCGGCGAAGAAGACCGGGAAAAGACCAACCCGGTCATCAACGACTATTACCAAAGTCTGCGGCGGCCGGCCTGGTCGCCGCCGGACTGGCTCTTTGCGCCGGTCTGGCTGTTCAACAACGTCGTTTCCATCGGTGGGCTCCTCCGGCTGCTGAACGCGCCCGATTCGTTGCCCCACCGTCGGGAACTGTTGCGCATGCACGCCGTCCACTGGTTTTTGTTTACTACCTTTAGTTACGTGTACGCCCGCTTACGCAGTCCCGTCCTGGGTGCCGTTTGGACCAATGCCGACACCATCCTGAAAGTGAGAAGTTTGTATCTGGCGGCGAAAGCAGACCCCAAGGTTGCGTATTCCTACTTGCCGGTTACACTCTGGCTGGCTTACGCCTCTCCCCTCACCGTCTACCAGGCACTGGCCAACCCGGACCAACTCTTCCGGACGCCGGCGCCACTTTCCCTGCCCCAGACCGCAACGGAGGTCCCAAAAAACGCGGACGGGGATCCGGCGGAGTAGAATGCCGACAACGATGCCCGAGAAAACAACCAACCCCGGACGGTCAAACGATTGCCTCCGGAAATGCAGAATTACCCTAGCCAACTTGGGCAGTGGATGAGGATTGCCGCAGTCCGGTCCGGATCTGCTGGGCGTTGTTTGCTCACCCGGCCATGCAGAGCAGCACACAGTCAATGGAATGAACCTATTACACGCAACGCCTGGACTTTGTTACCGTGAAAAAGGAAGTACTCGTCTTCAAGACCAATATCCGCAGCAAACGTTCACTACGGAAATTAGGGCCTCTCTTCAATAATCTACCCGGCATCGGAACCTGGCACGTAGACTTGGCAGACCGGGAGAAAGTGCTGCGGATTGAATCGTCAGGAATTGCTCCCACCCAGGTTATCGGGTTACTCAGGCAACTGGAGTTCGAATGCCAGGAGTTGATGTAGCGTACCTCGTTCAGTTGGGTTATCCCACCGGCCCGTACCCACCGGGACGCGGCTACCCGGTACCGCGGTCCTAGCCGTGTTACCCGAGTGCCGGGGAAAGGGCGTGGGGGAAAAGCGGCTGGAGGCAGTTGCCCACCGGGGAACCCAACAAGGACACCGGACCATGGGCATTTCCGTAACCGCCGGTAACGGGGCGGCCGAAAAACTTTACCGGAAGGCGGGCTTCCAACCGTACGTTACGCATTGGGAAAGCTGTTTCGGCGGCCACTTTCCCGGAACAATCAAATTCGTTAAACCTTGGGGGCTACTTCCCAACCGTCGCGATGGCCGTAAAAACATTTCGCCCCGGGAGCCGGCCGGAGTGGCGCAACTGGTTGCTCGAAAATCACCGGAGCGAGTCATCCGTCTGGTTGATTTACGCCAAGGTGAACAGCGGTATTCCTTCCGTTCGCTACCAAGAAGCGGTGGAGGAAGCCTTGTGTTTTGGCTGGATCGACAGCAAGGTGCAACCCGTTGACGAAAACAGTTACCAGCAGTTGTTTTCCGTACGGAAGCCCAGTAGTGTTTGGTCGAAGGTAAACAAAGAAAAGGTGACCGAGCTCATCCGGCAGGGATTGATGACCGAAGCCGGATTACAGAGCACCGAGGTGGCCAAGAAAAACGGTTCCTGGACGATTCTTGACGATGCGGAGCGCTTGATTTTACCGGCTGCTTTGCAAGCCGCTTTTGAGGAGAACCCGGCTGCCGCCCGCTATTTTCACTCGTTGAGCCGAACAACCAAAAGAAACGTGTTGCAGTGGATTGCCCTGGCAAAACGACCCGAAACAATCCAGAAAAGAATCCGGGAAACGCTCCGAACAACCAGCAAGGGAACGGTGCCAAAACAGTTCAAAGCGCCCGATGCTGCTTTGCGGGACTGAAGCGGAACGCCGCCCGCCGTTGCGGGAAGCGGACTGCCGCCCACCGTTGCGGGAAGCGGGTGCCGCCCAGCGGAGTGCCGCCCATTCGAATCGTTGTTTCACTGGCTGGTATTCCTCCAGTTTTGTTATTCTGAGCGGTAGCTTATCTTTGACGGCGGGAAGGGATCGTCAAAAAATCGATTCCGGACCAGGTATACCTAGTCCGGACGCAGCAAACGTTCGGCTAGTTCCGCCGCCTGTTGCCGGATTTCGGGTACCGAAGTGCATTCAAACAGGATTCCCCGCATGGGGGTCCCGAGTGTAAACAGGGTGGGCGAAGGCGAGCCGTCGGCCCGCCGCAGTTGTCCGTTGGGCAGGGCATCCAACCCGGCCCACAGCGGGTCGGGGCGCACCAGCGACTGCGACAACAAGCTGGCCACCAGCGCGTCCTGGCGGGCAATTTGCCGGTAGTCGCTCTGCGGTCCCGTGCAGTTGATCACGCGCTGCACCGCCAGCGTTTGCGGCCCGCCCGCCGCGCTGATCTCCGCTACCAAGCCGTCGGCTCCCCGCCGCAACGACGAGACCCGTCCCTTCCAGACCCGCAACCGACCCTCGGCGCGCAGTTCTTCCACCAGGGCGTGAATGGAGGGCGCCACCCGGTGGCGGTGCACGTTCCACCAGGGGGCCAGGCGACGCAGGAAACGTTGCTGCTCGGCGACGGGCATCCGCCGCCAAAGCCCGGGGGTAAGCGGCCGGAACGCCCCGATCACGGCCCGCCAATCGCCCCCGGCGCGCCGCAATTCCTGCTTGAAGAGTTGGTAGAGCGCACCGGCCGACAACGCAACTGGCAGTTCGTCTTCCCGGAAGGAGAGCGCGTAATCCCCGGGGGCACCGTGGACGCGGGGCAACAGGCCGTGGGTAGAGACCAGGTGGACCGTTCCCCGGAATCCCCGCTTTCGGTAGGCAACCACCATATCCAGGGCGGTGAGGCCGGAGCCGATGAGCAGCAAGTCCCCCACTTGCCCGGCGTCCTGGTAGCGCGGGTCCCAGGGATTGGGGCAATACCAGCCTTTCCGTACCCATTCCTCTTCCACCGCCACGGGGTTGGCGGGCGGATAATTGCCCAGTGCCAGCACCACCCGGTCGGCGGTGACCGTCTGGCCGCTCCGGAGGCCGATCCGCGCGCGGCCCGCTTCCATCGTCAGGGAGATGGCCCGGTCGTGGCAGGTCACGCAGTCGACCAGCGCGGACGGGTGCCGCCGCGTTGCTTCCCAGAGGTCGCGCGCGTACTGCCCGAAAAGCCGCCGCGGGGCGAAGTCCGCCGCGTTGTACTGACCGGGGTAATGGGTTTGCAACCAACGCCAAAAATGCGCGGGATCGCGCGGGAAAACGCTCATTCCGCCCGCCGGAACGTTGAGCAGGTGTTCGGGAAAAGGCGTACCGTACGCCACGCCCAGTCCCACGTCCGGTCCTTCCTGAATGAGGAAAATACGGAGCGGAACGGAAGGGGTTTGCGCGGGGGTCGGCGGCCGGGTTGCCACCCGGATCAGGTGGACCGCCGTGAGCATGCCGCTCAATCCACCCCCGATGATTGCCACGGATCCGGGCGGGGTGTTTGCCATCAGGAAATCGTTTCGACGGTTGCTGGGGGCTCAAGTTGCCCAAAAAACGGCAGACGTCCAATTGCCGGGGCGAAAGGGCTGGTGAAGTTAGCGGATAGACTGGTGGCTACGCGCGTTAACGGGCGGTTGATTCAATGAGTTGAATGGCTTTCTCCAGCACCTCATCCCGGCCTTCCCGGATGCCCTGCAGCGTGGGCTTTGCTTCCACGTCGGGCACGATGCCAATCCGCTGGGTTTCTTTGCCATCCGGATAGTACACCCCAATGCCACTGATGCCCGTGAACAAATTGCCCGGCAGAACGATGGGCGAAACGTTGCCGTCGGCTCCGGCCGTCTGGCTGCCCATCACCGTGGCGTTGGGGGCCGTTCGAAGCGCCATCGTCGTGTATTCCGCCTGACTTTGGGTAAGCTCGTTGACGAGAATGACCACCTTGCCGGGATAGTGGGCAGGAAGTGCTTTTCCAGGTTTCAAAAGCGGCTTATGTTTCCTGGTATTCCATTTACCTACGTAGAGGGTGGGGGCCCAGGCAAACGATCCCGGGTAGGAGACCTCACCCGTGGTGAACTTCACGAAGGGTGCCGGTTTTGGCAGCAAGTACGCCGAGAGGGTGAACACAACGAATTCAGAAGGGTAGTTGCGAATATCAATCACCATCCCTTTCGTGTTTCGGAAGGCATCCATGATGCGGGGCAGTTGGGCGTTGCGAATTTTGCCCAGGTAGAGGTAGCCGATATTTTCCTTGACCAACCGGTAACTGCTGTCCGGCTCCCGGGTGGAAGGGTTGCGTGCCAGGTTCAACTGTTCCGCCGGGTAGCGTTCCACCGGAAAAGTGAATTCTTTTCCCTCCCGTAAGATGGAAAGCTCCACTTGCGGGGTTTGCCCCCGCATCAGATCACCGGCAATGTCGCGCAGTTGGGTTACCTGGTTGGAAGCGGGCGTGGACGGGAGCCGTTGCCGGACGAGTTCCTCAACGGATATCCCGTCGACTTTGGTGATCACGTCCCCCTTCCGCAGCGAAGTTTTAGCACCCAACGAGTCATTGTAATAGTTGACTACGACGGCTTGTTCCTCCACGAATCGGACTTGCAAAGGGGCATAGTACGCTCCTTTGTATTGGCTGAGAATTTGGTCTCGCCCCCAGAGGTTGGCGTGCGTGTCGTGAATCCGGGCAATGAGGGCCAGCGTGGTCAGCCGGTACGCCAAAGAGTCGTTGGCTGCAATGAATTTGGGAATGAATTCGGATAAGACGCCCGACCAGTCTTCCCCGATGGCGTATTTGTAGGGGAAGAAATATTCGATCATGTTCCAGTAGCGGTAGAGGGTCAACAAGCGGAAGCCGGCGTCCGGGGTGGTCATGGACGGATAGGCCCGCTCGTTTTTGAATTCGGGATTCCCCACCCTAGGAGCCAGCGAGATATAGTAATGCTTGCCCTGGTTGCGGTTGTTCTTGATGTAGTCCAGTTGTCGAATCAAGGATTCACTCAACTGCTTTTTGTCGGATAGCCAGACCAAATTTGGTAACAGCTTAGCCTTGTCCGACTTCAGGGGCTGGCACTTTGGGCAAGGCGCTACCTTTCCCAGGCTTTGCACCCACTCACTCAGTACGCCGCTGCGTTCTTCTTGGCTGGTGGTGTTGATGACCTTGGGCAAAATGCGAA
>JACMKY010000195.1 GCA_014379925.1 Cytophagales bacterium
CAAAATCAAAAGGAAGCCACCGCTTCCTTTTTTTATGGATAACCAGTATTGAACGGGTCTTGGTTATATTAATACTAAAATGAGATTCCAATGGCGTAACAGGGCAATCTTAAAAAACTGAAAGGCTGTATTTTATTTGCTGAATACTTGATACTGGCATTGATGGATACGTTTGCCAGAAAAACGCGGACAGCCAATTCATTTTTGCGGTGGGCTATCGACCATTGACTACCCCCAGTACCCGATGGCAGCAACCGGTTTCCCGCCGTTTGGGCTTCCTCTAACGCCCGCGTTACCGATCTGCCCGTGGAGATGAAAATAACCTGGAACCCATCATTCGCTCTCCGCAACTTTCTTCCGGTCCAGCCTGGCCACGCTCCGGTCGTAGAGCCTCGATAGCAGGTTAAAGGCCGCGTTGCGCGCGAGGTTTTCGAGGTGGGTGGCGCGGGTGGCCCGCTGCTGACCGGGAGGCAGGGGATTGGTGCGCACCATCAGCGCAAAGAACAGCACACTGACCGCCACCAGGAGGAATGCCGACAATCCCGCCCACGCGGGAGAAATGGTACGCCCGGATTTCAACCGGAAGTGCGTGGGATGATACCAGACGAGAAAAAGCGAGACCATCAGGGCCAGCAGACTGACGTACCAGTATTCGGAAGCCAGTGCCCATACCTGGGCGGGCGCGGTGACTTCTATTTCGGGTCCCTGCGTCGGGGTGATCTGCTTCCCCGACAGGCGGAAATACCCCGCGTTGATGATGTTCAGGATCAGGAAGGGAATGTTGAGGCATTGGTAGAAGATGCTCAGCCGGGCTTGGTAGGGATGACGGCTCACGAAGGGAAACGGCAAGGTGGAAAGCACCATCACCACGGCGTTGATGAGCAGCACTGCGGCCAAGTCAAAGAGGAATCCCCGAAGAAAAGCCGTCCCCAATTCAAAGAAAGTGACTCCCGCGTAGTTTCCCCAGTTGATGAGGCAAAAGACCACCCGGCAAAGGGTGTAAATCAGCACCACCAAACTTATTCTTTTGAGCAACAGAAAATAATGGGTTTTATTCATCCGGCTCCTGCTTGGTTGAATAGCCCTACCGTCCACCCACCTTGGTTACCATCAATTATCGATTTATTGGCCATTGCCGCTTTCCTCGATGATCACGGTCGATTCGGTGGGAATACCCATTTTTGATCGATGTACCGTTTCATCCACCCATTCGAGCGCGTTCACTTCGTGGCCTACCCCACCGGTTCCAGGGCCAGCACCTGGTTCACGTCGGAGTAGGGCAATCCCCAGGCATCAGCCACCCCCCGGTAGACGACTTCCCCGTGAACTACGTTCAGGCCGGACCGGAGTTCACTGTTTTCGAAACAGGCCCGCTTCCAACCCTTGTTGGCCAGTTGCGTAGCGTAGGGCAGGGTGGCGTTGGTGAGGGCCAGGGTGGACGTATACGGCACGGCTCCTGGCATATTGGCTACGCAATAATGCACCACTTCGTCAATAATGAAGGTCGGGTTTTCGTGGGTGGTGGGCGCGCAGGTTTCGATGCAGCCACCCTGATCCACGGCCACGTCCACCAGCACGGTGCCGGGGCGCATGGTCCGAAGCATGTCGCGGGTGATGAGGTGCGGGGCTTTGGCGCCCGGAATCAGCACTGCCCCCACGATCAGGTCCGAGGTTTTTACCAGTTCCCGGATATTGTATTCGTTGGACATCATCGTGTCCACGTTGGCCGGCATGATGTCGTCGAGGTAACGCAAGCGGGCCAGGCTGACGTCCATGATCGTCACGTGCGCGCCCAAACCGGCGGCCATCTTGGCGGCTTGCGTACCCACCACGCCTCCGCCCAGAATCAGTACGTTGCCGGGTTTCACGCCAGGCACGCCGCCCAGCAGGATGCCGCGGCCCTTCAGGGGTTTTTCCAGGTACTTGGCCCCTTCCTGAACCGCCATCCGCCCGGCCACCTCCGACATCGGAATCAGCAGGGGCAGGCTCCGGTCGGTTTTCTCCACGGTTTCGTAGGCCAGGCAAACGGCTTTCCGCTCGAGCATGGCGTGGGTCAACGCCTCGGAAGAAGCAAAGTGGAAGTAGGTGAAAAGCAGTTGGCTCTCCCGGATCAGGGGATACTCTTCGGCGATGGGCTCCTTCACTTTGATGATCATCTCGGCAATCTCGAAGGTTGCCGCCAGCGTGGGCAACAGAAGCGCGCCCGCTTGAATATATTCTGCGTCGGAAAAGCCGCTCCCCGCTCCGGCCCCGGTTTGCACGTAGATGGTGTGGCCGTGCTTGCGGATTTCGGCCACGCCCGCCGGCGTGAGGGCCACGCGGTTCTCGTTGTTCTTAATTTCCTTCGGAACGCCGATGATCATGGGGAATGCGTTTGGTTTGGGGCCACAAATATACGGAGCGTTTTCGGGATGCGGGCGTTGGACCCAAATGCCATAAAAAACGGAGAGAAGCGCTGAAAAAGCAAATGAAGGGACGAACCTTCGAAGTAGCTCTGCAAAAAGAACCACTATAAATCCAAGCCGGGAATTCACCAAACGCAATGGGTGAATCGCGAACCAGCCAGGAAGAGCCACTTCAGCAGCAGGAATCGTTCTGGTCGCCAGCCGAAACACCGCAGGAAATCAATGGGTAGCTAAAAAAATCGGGGAGAAGTTGATACACAAGGAAATCCCGCAATGAGTCAAGGAACCCGTGATGAGCAGCCTTCAATGCGCCAACACGATTCGAAAAGCCATTCTTCCTTCTGCCAAGAGGGTTGCCCAGGGAATGCCCGAACGCGCCATTCCGCACCGGTCGAAAAGGGTGGTTTTCGGCGACCTTTACAAAGCTGGTTTTTCCTGATAAAAGCAATAACCACCAACAACCGCTCCCATAGTCCAGTAAGATACCGGTACGGCGGGAGAGCGTGTCAAGCCAAACCCTTGTCGCGCATCTTGGCAAACTCGTTGTAGCGGCGCGAGATGGCCATAACAAAACCCAGCACCAGCACCAGCGTACCAATCCACAAAACGTTGATCAGGGGCTTTTCCATCACCTTCAACACAATGAGGTCCCGCTGCGTGGTGTTGACGGCGAAGGAAAAAGTACCCTCGCGCGGGTTCACGTCCGTAAAGGTAACTTTCAGACCCAACTCTTCCACCACCTCCGACGTGCGGCCCACCAGACCATCCTTGATCATGAAGGTGGGACCTACCTCGTAGTCCCGGTCCTTGCCCAGTACGCGGATGTTGGCCTTCACCGCCGCGTCGCTGGAAGTCAGCACGATGCCTTCCACGTCCGATACGCGCGCCACGTTGTCAAGCACAGCTACGTAGTCGTTGACAAAAAATGTATCCTGGACGCTCACCGTGAACTTCTCGGCTTTGCTCCACTCGCGTTCCTGGGTCGGGTCGGGCGCGTAGTTGATGTAGTTATACAAATCGTAACCGGCACTGTGGCGGGTGTCGGGAGAAAGCACATTTCCCATCCGCTCGTTCACCTGCGCCCGCGGGTAGAGTGAGAACACCTTGCCGCTTCGGGTGCGGTATTCTACTTCGTAGTACGTGTTTTCGGCGGAAATCTCCAGAGTATCTCCTTTTCCAGCGTATTTGCGGCCGTTCTGGACGATATCTTTCTTGGCCGTGACGCGGTAGGGCACGTCGGCGGGCATTACCCAATCCTTGCGGACGTAACCGGGGATGCCACTTGCTTCCACGCGCTGCCCTTTGTAGGTAATCTGGTACTCACCCATCCGGGCTGGCTGGTTGTAGAAGAGGATCAGGTTTTCCTTGTTCTCCTTGTTGTTGTTCTTGGTAAAGGATTCATCCTTGGAAATCAGGTAAGGCGTATCGTTGAGCGACACCACCCGCGAGTAACCCGACGAGTAGAGGATGCCGATCAGCATCATCGCCACGCCAATGTGTGCCACCGACCCGCCCGACAGCTTGTGGTTTCCTTTGAAGACGCCGATCAGAATGCTGAAGTTGGCCACGATGGAAAATACCGCCGCCAGCAGCAGGGCAATGTAAACGGGATTTTTGATCTCCGTCAGTACGATGGCGCCGGCGGTGAACAGCAGCGCGATCACTGATGGCCAGACGAACGCATCCCATACGTTACTCTGGTCCAGCTTCTTCCACCAGATGAATTGTCCGATGGCCGAGAAAACGGCAATGCCCACCGCAAACCACAACTGAATCTTGGTGTAATGTCCGATCTGGTCGGTCGGCAGCGCCACGTTGGACACGAACCCGAAGGCTTCGACAATCTGATTGTACACGGGAATCGAGGTGGTGAACAGAACCTGAAAAGCCGCCAGGCACAAGGTTGTGGCGCCCATAAAAATCCAGAATTCGCGCGAGTACGCAGAAATCTCCTTCTCGGTGGATGGGATTTCCTTCCACCGGGTAACTGCCAGGTACACCGACAGGATCAGGAAGGTGAACAGGTAGATGAGCAGTTGTCCGGACAGCCCCAGGTCGGTGAAGGAGTGGACGGAAGCGTTGCCCAGTACCCCGCTGCGGGTCAGAAAGGTGGCGTACAGAATGAGAATAAACGTGGCGATAGCCAGTACGATGGATGACTTGAGGGCCGTCTCGCTCTTCTTGTAGGAGATCATGGTGTGAGCGGTAGCGATCAACACCAACCAAGGTACGTACACGGCGTTTTCCACCGGGTCCCAACTCCAATAGCCCCCGAAGCTCAACGTTTCGTAGGCCCAGTAGGCACCCATCAGGATGCCCACGCCCAGCACCATGGCCGAGAACAAAGCCCAAGGCAGGGCCGGACGAATCCATTCGCTGTATTTCCGGCGCCACAATCCGGCCACGCAGTACGCGAAGGGGATGAGTGTGGTGGCAAAGCCCAGGAAAAGCGTCGGCGGGTGGATCACCATCCAGTAGTTTTGCAGCAGCGGATTCATTCCCTTGCCGTCCTTGGGTACCAGGTTCGGGTTGGCCTGAAACACGGGTGCGTCGGGAAAGGCATCGCGCAGCAGCATGAAGGGTGAACTACCGACCTTGAGCTCCCCGATCACCACACCGAGGATCATCGAAACCAGAAAGGCCTGCACCAGCGAGAAAATGGTCATCAGGGACCCTTCCCAGCTCCGGTTGGTAAAGATCAGGAAAATGCCCAGCACCGCGTTCCAAAAGATCCACAGCAGAAAACTCCCTTCCTGCCCGTGCCAGAAGCTGGAGATGATGTACTGAAGGGGCAAGGTGTTGGACGAGTACTCGTAGGCGTAATTGTACTCGTAATAATGGTTGCGGATGATGTAGAACAGGCTGATCACCACGCCCAGTACGGCGGCTGAGTGCGCGTAGAAGGCCACCCGCGAGAACCGCTTCCAGACCAGCGACTCCGAGGAAAGCGCCTCGGAGCGGACGGCCCGGAAGTACCCGTACGTCGCCACGAGTGCGGTCACGAAGGCCAGAATGACCATCAAGTGGCCCGTATTGCCAATGTCGGTATGAAGCATGTCAGTTGTCAATTACCAGTGGTCGATGAACCATGACCAGCAAAGCCGTGCTTGCTGATCGTGGTTCATCGTCAATCGTTCATTGAAATATTAATCTCCTTGTCCTGGTACTTGGAAGGGCACTTGAGCAGGATGCTGGAGGCGACGAACCGATCGCCCTGCACGCTGCCGATCACCACAACCTGTTCGGAGCGGTCGAAGTCCTGCGGCTTGGGTTTGGAATAAACCACCTGACGCGTCTCGTTGTTTTTGTCCACCATCACAAAGGTGAAGTAGTTGGGGTCCACTTGTGGCCGGTAGTCCATACCCAGGATCTTGCCCGCCGGGTCTTTTTGTAGCGTGCCCACCACGTGGATCTCCGTGTTACTGCCCCCCCGGGCCATGGTGGTCGCTTCCCGGAAGGTCACGTACGAACTCGCGTCGCCCGCCGTGCTGGTGATGATTCCGATGGCAATGGCAATGACAACAATACCGAATAGATGACTCTTTTTCATACACTTAGCTTTTTAGCTCTTTTTCTACCTTGGCGATCCGGCCGTCGAGGCGAATCAGGTAAACCAACAGGCCCAGCAGCACCACCAGTACCACGGCCACTACCACGTAGATCTTGCCATCGGCCCGCAAGCGGTCAGCCATCTCCACGCTACTGGGATTAACACTTTGTTGGGCCCACAGGTTTAAGGAAACCCCCAATAAAAACAGCAGGGAGATTACTTTTTTCATTGCTTTGGATGTTTGCCTACGCCGAGTTGCACCGGAGAAATTTGATTGGTTGTCGATTGAGTCAAGTCAAGCGCCGTTGATTGCACAAAATAACATCTATTGAAACAGTAATTGTTTGAATTCCTCGGCGTCCAACACGCGCACGAGCGGGAAGCCAATCGTTTTCAATAGCTTGAAGTGAGCGTCCTGCGTAACCAGATAGTCTGCGTTACCCGCAATGGCACAATCAACGAACTTGTTGTCATCCGGATCAGCGCTCATGAGTTGCCAATTGAAGTAGATGTCAACTGACTTCACGTTTTCCAAGTTTTCAATTACGTTCCTGAATAAGTGAGAAACTGACGGGCCGTTGTACCTGGAAATAATCTCTTCATATTCCGCCAATATCTCAGTAGTTACCAGCAAGTCATACATTCCGGAGAGTAAGGCTTTGAACAGCCAGCCAACCGAAGAACGCCTGCCTAAAGATATCAGAACTAAGTTGGTATCAACTACCACTCTCACCCGGCAACGTCTTTAGAGATACGCATGTGGGTATTAAGCCATTCTTTGACTGTGTCGTTGTTGTACCCTCGTTCATCCCAAGCCTTGTCCACTTCATCCTGCAGTTTTTCGGCGTAATAATTTGCCAGCAACCGTTTGATGTCACGTAATTCTCCCTCGGAAGGATTGTGAGAAAATACCCTGAGCAACTCCAACTGCAACGGAGTCAATTTAGTGGCGTTCGTTTTCATGTTCTCATACTTGGGTTTTCCAATGTAATCGAGGAGGTTCTTACTGAAACGCTACTGCCCAATCGGCATGGCTAAACCTGCCTTTTCACTTCCTCGCCCGTTGCTGGCCTTTCCGCCGTTGCTTCGTCGAGCGCGCGACTCACCCGACGCAGCCGCACGTTCAGTTCCGCAATCCAGACACTCAGCAGAATCCAGCCGACGACCGCCGGGTAAAACACCAGTATCATGCGGTAGTCCACGTCGTAAACTTTAAAGCCCGGATTACCTCCGTTACCCGGGTGCAGCGAATCCGTCAGGCGGGGTAGGACAATGAGCAGTGGGATGAGCGCCGCGAAGGCAAAGATGTTGTAAACGGCGGCGATCCGACCCCGTTGCTGTTCGTCCTCGAACGAGTCGCGCAGCACCAGGTAGGCAAAGTAAATGAGCAGGCCGACGGCCGAACCGTTCAGTTTGGGGTCGTTTATCCACCAGTCGCCCCAGGTAAACTTTGCCCAGAGGCTACCCGTGACAATGCCCAGCACCCCGAACAGGATACCCACGTGCGCCGTGGATACTGCTTTGTCGTCGAGCGCCGGGGAAGGATGGCGCAGGTATTTCACCGAGTACACCACCGAAGCGGCCAGGATGAAGAGCATCGCAAACCACATCGGTACGTGGAAGTACAGGTTTCGCACGGTTTCGTTGAGGATGGGTTGGCGCGGCACCCCCAGCAGGAAACCCGCCGTGACTACGTAGGCCAACATTGCCACGCACAGCCACTTCCACCAGGACAGTTTAGTACTCATCGTTCGTTCAGAATTTAGCGTTTTCATTTGAGCATGGCCGTTGTTACGGGAGCAGACACGATTCTATCCGAATTTTCCCGCATTAGCCAAGTTGCCTACTCAGCAAACACCTCGTTTATATTCAACTCCAAACCAGTCAGTACCTTGGATTGTACCTTGCCGGTTTCCACCGCCGAAGAGACCAGGTTGTATTCCTGGTTGATCAGTTGGTACACTTCCACGGAGCGGTAGTTCGGATTCACGATCCAGTATTCGGCCACGCCAAAACGTTCGTAGATCCGCAGCTTCTTGACGTAATCCCGGGAGATGGACGTGGGCGAAACAATCTCAACCACCAAGTCCGGCGGACCGAAGATGCCGTCCGGCGTGATGTATTCCAAGTGGGTCTGGCTGATGTAGAGCAAATCGGGCTGTGGCGCATTGTAATCGTCCACGAATACGTCCACGGGGGCGTACAGAACCTTGCCCGCTTGTTTCGCAACCACAAAACTTTTCAATAGAGAATAGAGATTTCCCGAAATCAATTGATGTTGAGGTGACGGGGCGGATTTTTTCACAAGTTCTCCGTCAATGAGTTCATACAAGTAATTGTCGTCCACATCCAGGCTGCGGTAATCGGCGTAGGTGTAGCGCGCGGTTTGAATCGTCTCCATCGGTAATGATTAATGACGAATGATTAATGGTGAATGATTAGTAGCTGACGCATTCATTAATTATTCGTCATCCACCATGAATCATTGCTCAGCTTCTCCAAAGGTAAGGAAACAAAATGTAAGAAAGTGCCAAAACGATGGCGTTGATGGCCAGCAAAGTGACCACCTCATCCTGGCTCGCGCTCCGGTCCAGGCCGTCCAGGGCGTTCTTGGAAATCTTGATCAGCATCAGCAACATGGGCAATACCACCGGAAAGCTAAGAACAGCCATGAGCGTGCCATTGTTCTGCGCTTTGGCGGCAATGCCGGCGATCATGGTGAGCGTGGACGAAAACCCCACGGCCCCCAGCAGCACGTTTCCCACGAACAGGAGGCCGTCTTCTACCGGGTTGCCCATCACCAGGGCGTAAAACCCAAAGCCCAGGCCCGACAAGATCAGCATCAACCCGGCGTTGTAGAGAATCTTGGCAAGGATGATGCCCTGCGGACTGGCGAGCGTGTAGTAGTAGAGCAGCCGACCGGGTCGTTCCTGCACGAAGCTTTTGGCAATGGCGCTGACCGAAGTAAACAACAGGATAATCCAAAACAGGGCGTTCCAGGTGGCTTTGTTCAACTGGTTGCGCTGGAGGTTGAAACTCAGGTAACAGATGATGACCGTGCTGACTACGTAAAGCAACATGCCGTTCAGCGCGTACCGTTGACGCCACTCCAGCCGGATTTCCTTCTGAACAAGGGCCTTGATTTCCTCCAATTTACGTCGTTCGGTTTGATCACAAAGGTAAGGAGATTTCGGATTGTAAAGATTTGAAATGGGAAGTAAGAAGTAGGAGGTAAGACGAGAAATGACACCCATCCCATCTTACCTCCTACTTCTTACTTCTTACTTCTTACTTCCCCTTCCCGATCTGAAATCTCTTTACCTTTGCGCCATGAATTACTTATCCGCGGAGGCGGTTTCCAAGAGCTTCGGCGACCGCTGGTTGTTTAAGAATCTCTCTTTCGGCATCAGTCGCGGCGAGAAGATCGCGCTGGTGGGCCTGAACGGTTCGGGCAAGACCACGCTGCTCAACGTGCTGGCGGGCCTGATGCCCCCCGACGAAGGGCTGGTGAGCGTTCGCAAGGGCGTGACGGTGGGCTACCTGGGACAGGAGCCGGTTTTTGAAGAAACGAAAACCGTGCTGGATACGCTTTTCTCGGCCCAGAACCCATCCCTGCAAGCCATCAAGTTCTACGAAGCCAGCCTGGCGGCCGACAATGCCCACCTGCCCGAAGCCATCGAACGGATGGACGCACTCAAAGCCTGGGATTACGAGGTGAAGGTGAAGCAGATCCTCGGCACACTGGGCATCCGCGAAATGGACCAGCCGATCAGTCAATTGTCGGGCGGGCAGCGCAAGCGCGTGGCCATGGCGCGGGTGCTCATCGAGGAACCGGACCTGCTCATCATGGACGAACCGACCAACCACCTCGACCTGGAAACGATCGAGTGGCTGGAAAACGCACTGGCCACCCAGCAGCAGGCCCTGTTGCTCGTCTCGCACGACCGCTATTTCCTCGACCGCGCCTGCAACCAAATCGTCGAACTCGACAACGGCAAGTTGTTCCGCTACCAAGGCAATTACGCCTACTTCCTGGAGAAAAAGGCTGAGCGCGAACTGGCCAACGCTGCCGAAATCGACAAGGCCAAGAACTTGATGCGCAAGGAATTGGAATGGATGCGCCGCCAACCCAAGGCGCGGGGAACCAAGGCCCAGTACCGGATCGACGCCTTTCACGAACTGAAGGACAAAGCCAGCCAGAAAAAAACGGACAGCGCCCTGGAACTGAGCGTGAAAACCACGCGCCAGGGCGGCAAAATCATCGAAGTCAACCAACTCAGCAAGTCGTTCGGTGCGCAGACGCTGGTCAAGGATTTCTCCTACGTTTTCCGCAAGAAGGACCGCATCGGCATCGTTGGCCGCAATGGGGTGGGCAAAACCACCTTCCTGAACCTGCTGACGGGGGGGTTGCCGCCCGACTCGGGCCGGGTGGACAAGGGCGACACCACCACCTTCGGCTACTATTCCCAGACCGCCCTGGATTTCCGCGAGGACCAGCGCGTGATTGACCTGGTGAAAGAGATTGCTGAGGTGGTAACGATGGGCAACGGGGAAACGATCACCGCCTCGCAGTTTCTGCAACACTTCCAGTTCCCGCCCACCACGCAGTACAAGTTCGTCTCTAAGCTGAGCGGGGGCGAGAAACGGCGGCTGCAACTGCTCAAAGTGCTCATCCAGAATCCCAACTTCCTCATCCTCGACGAGCCGACCAACGACCTCGACATTGCCACGCTCAACATCCTGGAAGACTTCCTGAGTGTTTTTCCCGGCTGCCTGCTGCTCGTCTCGCACGACCGCTACTTCATGGACCACCTGGTAGAGCACCTGTTTGTATTCGAGGGCGAAGGAAAGGTGAGGGACTTCCCCGGCAATTATACCGACTACCGCGAATGGCTGGCCGAGCAGGAAGCGGAAGCCAAACCCGACCCCGTTAAGCGCCCGGCCCCGACCAACGGCACCCATCCGGCCGCAGTGTCCGTTGCCGTTGCCGACAAGAAGAAGTTGTCCCACAAGGAGAAGCGAGAATACGAATCGCTGGAAAGAGAAATCGAAACCCTGGAAAAGCAGAAGGCCGGCCTGGTCCAACGACTCAACGCCGGCTCGACCAATCACGCCGAACTGACCGCCTGGGCGCGGGAGATCGGGGAGTTGGACGG
>JACMKY010000196.1 GCA_014379925.1 Cytophagales bacterium
ATACACCAACGGCATTGTCAAGGTTTGAAGTATTACTTTGATACTCCGACTGTCTTCGGGTTCGGGGGTCTTACTAGGCTTCATCGTCTCAACCCCGACCAAACCGCCGCACCTCGCCCGTATCCGCGCACTTTTCCAGCAGTTGCCGGTTGGTCAGGCCCAGCGCCGGGTGCACGAAGTCGGGGGCAATTTCGGCCAGCGGCACCAGCGTGAAACGGCGCTCGGGCAGGTAGGGGTGGGGAACGATCAACCGTTCCGAATGGATTTGCCGGTCGCCGTAGTAAAGAATATCCACGTCGATGGTCCGGGCACCCCACTTTTCCTCGCGTTCCCGACCCAGTTGCCGTTCCGTGGCCTGCGTAGCCAACAAGAGGTCTTCGGGCGAAAGCCCGGTGGCCAGGCAAAGCACCTGGTTGAGGAAGGCGGGCTGGTTGGTGACTCCCCAGGGGGCGGTTTCGTACCGCGAAGAGCGGGCAACCACTTCACCGACGGCGTTTTCCAACCCGGCAATGGCCTCGTCCAGCGTTCGTTGCCGGTCGCCCAGGTTGCTGCCCAGCAGCAGGTAGGTGGGGGTTAGGAGTTGCAGGTTAGGGGTTACAAGTTACAGGTTACAAGTTAGGGGTTACAGTTTACCAACTATCCCAATAAAGCCGCGGTATGCCATTGATCACTGATCATTGATCATTGTTAATTGTAAATGCAACACTCATCCCATATTTCCGGTTGAAACGCCGGAGTATGCTTAGTTTTGCGTTTGTTTCTCGCCTTTGCGAAAATTCTCACCCTTTCTCACTGTCATTCATTCAATATTCCATTCCTATGTTGCAATTCTTTAAGTACGTGCTGGCCACCCTGGTTGGGCTGTTGTTGTTTTTCGTGGTCGGCTTCTTCCTCTTGATCGGCATTGCCGCCTCGTTTTCGTCCGATCCGGAAACCACGGTGGCGACCAATTCGGTGTTGAAGCTCAACCTAAACCGGGCCATCGACGAAACTGCCGCCGACAATCCCTTCAACGAATTGAATCTGCCCGGATTCGGCAACGCGCCGGCCAACGCGGGCCTGGTCCAGATCAAGGAAGCGCTGGCCAACGCCAGGCTGGACGAAAACATCCGGGGCATTTACCTGGAGGCCAATTATCCTGCCGCCGGGTACGCCACCCTGGAAGAGATCCGCAACGCCCTGCTCGATTTCAAGAAGTCCGGTAAGTTCGTCTTTTCCTACGGAGAAGTGTACAGTGAGAAAGGATTTTATCTTTCTTCCGTCGCCGATCAGATCTACCTCAATCCGGCGGGGCTACTGGAGTTGAACGGCCTGAGTACGGAGTACACTTTCTTCAAGGGAACGTTGGACAAACTGGAAATCAAGCCCGAAATTTTTAAGGTGGGCGATTACAAGAGCGCCGTGGAGCCTTTCACCCGGGAGGACATGAGCGAGCCCAGCCGCGAGCAGACGCTCTCTTTCCTCAACTCCCTCAACGATTTCGCTTTTCAGAACATCGCCCAAGCGCGGGGATTGTCCACTGAGGCCCTGAACCGGATTGCGGATTCCCTGTCGGTGCAAAACCCGAACGATGCGCTGCGCTACAAGCTGGTGACGCACCTGGGCTATTTCGACCAGGTGGAAACGGCGATGCGCAAACGGTTGAAGGTGTCGGAAGACAAAAAGATTGACTACGTTACCCTCAGCAAATACCGCAAGGCCCCCAAGCTGGTGAAATCCAGCGATTCCGAGAACCGAATCGCGGTGATCGTTGCCTCGGGGGAAATCGTGTCGGGCAACGGCGACGGCGACAACATCGGGTCCGATAAGATCGCCGCCGAAATCCGCAAGGCGCGGCTCGACAAAAAGGTAAAGGCCGTGGTATTGCGCATCAACTCCCCCGGGGGGAGCGCCCTGGCTTCCGACGTGATGTGGCGCGAAGTAGAACTGACCAAGCAGGTAAAACCCATCATTGCCTCCATGTCCGACGTGGCCGCTTCGGGAGGGTACTACATGGCGATGGGTTGCAACAAGATCGTGGCCCATCCCAACACCATCACCGGCTCCATCGGCGTATTCGGGATTATTCCCAACGTGGAAAACTTTCTCCGCAACAAACTGGGCATCACCACCGATTACGTGGAAACCAACGAATACGCGGAATTTCCCTCGGCGACCCACGAGATGACGGCCTTTGAGAAAGGAATCATTCAGAAGAGCGTGGAACAGACCTACGATTCGTTTACCAATAAAGCGGCCCAGGGACGGAAAATGCCGCAGGAGGCCATCAAGAAAATCGCCTCGGGCCGCGTGTGGTCGGGAGCGGAAGCCAAGCAAAATGGCCTGGTCGACGAACTGGGCGGGTTGGAAGACGCCATCCGGATTGCCGCCCAAGCGGCCAAACTCAAGGCCGATGACTACCGGGTACGCTACTACCCCGCCCCGAAGAGTTTCGTGCAGGAGTTTCTCAGCGACATGAACGAGGAAAACGAGGCCCGCATCCTGCGCAACCAACTGGGTCCACTGGCACCCTACGCAAAAGCCCTTCAGAAAATGCAACGCCTGCAAGGCATCCAGGCCCGCCTTCCCTTCGACGTGGAGATCCGGTGAAGGGTTGGATTGGGTTGCAGGTTGCAGGTTACAGGTTGCAGCGGGTTACAGGTTACAGGTTGCAGGTTGTAGCGGGTTACAGGTTACAGGTTGCAGGTTCATTGAAATTGCATAGCATACACGAGTGAAAAAGCCTTCCAGGGTTAACTTCGGAAGGCTTTTGTTTTATACTGACAGAAATTTGGCTTTTGCTTTCTTAATTTGCGTATCGGCCCTTGCAACCTGTAACTTGCAACCTGTAACCCGCTACAACCTGTAACCTGCAACCTGTAACCTGCAACCCTCCCAACCCTCCCAACCCTCCCAATGGACATCCGCCACGACTGGACCCGCGAAGCGATCGCCGACATCTACCACGCGCCCGTACTGGAACTGATCTACCGGGCCGCCACGGTTCACCGGCAGTACCACGATCCGCAGGAAGTGCAGGTGTGTACCCTGCTGTCGGTGAAAACCGGCGGCTGTCCCGAAGACTGCGCTTACTGTCCGCAGGCGGCCCGCTACCACACCGATGTGCAGGCGCGCAAGTTGATGCCCACCCACGAGGTGCTGGCCGCGGCCCGGCAAGCCCGGCAATCGGGTAGCACGCGCTTTTGCATGGGAGCTGCCTGGCGCGAAGTGCGCGATAACCGCGACTTCGACCGGGTGCTGGACATGGTGCGGGGCGTCAATGATTTGGGATTGGAGGTGTGCTGCACGTTGGGCATGCTGACGGCTGAACAAGCCGAAAAACTCCGGGACGCCGGTTTGTACGCCTACAACCACAACCTGGACACCAGCCCGGAGCACTATGACCAGATCATCACTACCCGCACCTACGACGACCGCCTGCAAACCCTCGAGAACGTGCGCCAGGCCCGCCTGTCGGTCTGCTCGGGGGGCATCATTGGGATGGGGGAATCGGTGACCGACCGCATCGGCCTGCTGCACACGTTGGCTACCTTGCCCGAGCATCCCGAGTCGGTGCCGGTGAACGCGTTGGTGCCCGTGGAGGGCACGCCGTTGGAAGACCAGGCGCGCGTGTCGGTATGGGAAATGGTGCGGATGATCGCCACGGCCCGGATTCTGATGCCCAAGGCCATGGTGCGCCTCTCGGCGGGCCGCGTGCGGATGAACACCGAAGAGCAGGCCCTGTGCTTTTTGGCGGGGGCCAATTCCATTTTCGCGGGTGATAAACTCCTCACTACGCCCAATCCCGCACCCGACCGGGACCAGGAACTGTTTCAGACGCTCAACATCCGACCCCGGAAAGCCTTCCAAAACGAAAACCCGCGCGTGAAATTCGAACAAATTCCGCAGTAGTGCGTCGGCCTCTTACTGCGGACCGGGGGCGCCGCCGGTGGCCCAGGGATCGTTGAAGGGGTTTTTCAGGTGGTTGTAGTGTTGGACGACGATGATTTTACTGGATTGACGGTACATTTTCAGACGGCTTTCCCGGACAAACCGGGTGATCTCGGATGGGTATTCCCCCAGGATGAGGGGGAAAATCTCCTTCCGAAAATTCCTCACCCTTTTTAATCCTTCCGGACCTTTGACGTAGTAGTCAAATCCGGTGAGGTGGTTCGAAAATCCCCATCGGTTGTCTACCCGCATAAACTTCGGATTCGTCTTCGGATGGATGCCAGGTCGGTATTTTCGTAACACGGTGATGGGGCCGGAAATGACGATTTCAAAAAAAGAGGTGTGGGCGTATCCGGACGGGTGTTGATACGGGACGGAGATGAATTGACGGGAAACGTCCGGTTGCAGTTCCTGGAAACGGAACGACTTCACCTGCAACGCCGAATAGACGCGAACGACTTCCCCGGTTTGACAGCGCACCAGTTCCGCCTGCGCATCGAAGCACAACGCGCCGCGAACGGTGTTGCCGGAGTGCAGCACAACCAGGCCCGGATGCCAGCCTTCGTCCCGGTGCCCGGCGAAGACGGGGGAGAAGCCGAACGCAGCGAGGAGAAACCCGGAGAGTAGCTTTTTCATACTGCGATCTAGGTTTAATGATGGATCATTCCAAACAAACCCCGAAAACCGGCTCTCCCGGTCTCCCGGGAAAAGAGTTGATCAACGCGTCAGCGCTACCTTGTACTCGTCGGCAGGCTGGTTCAAAGGCCCCTTCAGAAAATTGTAGTAGTTGATGAGCCACACCTGGTTGTCCAACTGGAATAACTTCAGCTTTCGCTTCTCGATCATCTGGTGGATTTCCTGGCTACAGTCCTTGGTCATCAGGGGCAGGATCTCCTTTTTGAATTGCTTGATTCCCAAAAACCGTCCTTCGGTGCGCACGTAGTAGGTAAAGCCGGTTACGTAGTCGAAAAATCCCGGCCGGCCACTGACTTGCTGCTCGGTGGCGCGGATGAATTCGCGGAAGCGGTTGTGTCTCCGCAACAGCGTGAGCGGTCCCCTGAGCACTACCTCAAAAAATGTCTGGCGTGGGTACGACGAACGGGGATTGAAGTCCTGGGACGCGAACTCGCGGATCATGCCGAACGCGGGTTCCAAGTACCGGAACGACCGCACCTGACGCGCCGTAAAGGCCTTCACCATCGTCGCCGTCCGGAATTGCACTACCTCCGTCACCGGGTCATAGCAGACCGCACCATTCAATTCCAGTCCGTTGTTCAACACCAGGCTTCCCTGCTGCCAGACGGCGTTGACGGGGCGGGATTGCGAATGGGCCGGCAAGAACCCGACCATAACAGCCAGCAGGATAAACAACTTTCTCATAGCGTGGACAACTTGAAATTGGTGAAATGCGACCCGGGCGGGCGAAAAGCAATGATTTTGCGTTGAAGTAAAGGTAACGGGTGGTCGGAGTCGATTCCTTTCGCATTTGGCCGTAAACCCCACGGCCGGTTTTTGCGACCCATCTTTCGCCGCCCCCGCCCGGTGAAGGAACCGGGTCGGAGGAATGCGTCGGGGATCAAAAGGAAAAAAGAGTGCTTCAATCGCGTTGGGTAGGCATTCGGGCACGCGTCACCGGCAACGGAGCGGCCAAGGAAAGACGCGGGAAAATCCGGACATCGGGCAATCGGCAGGGTAATGATTGGGGCCGATTGGAAAAGGAAAAGAAACTTCCCTTGGAAAGGGAAAAATAAGTTACTTGAATCGAGCGTCCAATGCCCGCTGAAGCGGTACGTTTCCCAAACTGGTCCGAATCAATTACCTTGTTGCCCCCGCTTTTGAGTGTATGAGTTGATGAGCAAGGGAGTTGATGAGTCTAAGTAGCAAGGGGATCATGAACGACGTTTAGAACTTTCTTAAAAAGCGCATTTCAAAAGTTTATAAACCCATCCATCAACGCCATCATCGACGCTACCTCCTTATTCATCAACTCATACACTCCCTGACTCATCAACTCATATGAAAACCTGGATTACCTGCTTGCTCCTCCTCGCCGCGGGAGGCTCCCGCTCCTTCGGCCAGTTGCTGAACGGGGAGGAAGAGCGCTTTACCCGCGCCGATAGCCTGCGCGGAACGCTTACGCCCCTGCGTACCAGCTACGACGTGACGTTCTACCACCTGAACCTGCGCGTGGACATCGACCGGAAAACCATCGCGGGCAGCAACCGCGTCCGCTTCCGGGTAGTCCAGCCCTTCGACCGGCTGCAATTGGACCTCTACGCCAACCTGGCCATCGAAAAGATCGTGTTCAGGGGCCAGCCGTTGGTGTTCACCCGCGCGTTCAACGCGGTATTCGTGCAGTTTCCCGAAAAGCAAAAAGTGGGCAGCACCCAGGAAATGGAAGTGTTCTACGGGGGAAGCCCGACCGTGGCCCAACGCGCCCCCTGGGACGGCGGCTTCGTCTGGAGCCGGGATGCCGGGGGTAAACCCTGGGTGGGCGTGGCCTGTCAGGGAGCCGGGGCCAGCTTGTGGTGGCCCTGCAAGGACCACCAGTCCGACGAGCCGGACAGCATGCGCATCAGCGTGGCCGTGCCGCCAGGCGTGATCAACGTTTCCAATGGTCGTCCGCGCGGCAGGCAATCCCTGCCGGACGGGTACGTGCGTTACGACTGGTACGTGAGCAACCCCATCAACACCTACGCCGTCACGCTCAACATCGCCGACTACGCCACCTTCGGCGATGCGTACGCCGGCCAGGATGGCAACCTCTCGCTCGACTACTACGTGCTGCGCGAGAACCTGGCGAAGGCCAGAAAGCAATTTGAGCAGGTAAAACCCATGCTGGCCTGCTACGAGCGGTACTTCGGGCCGTATCCCTTCTACCAGGACGGCTACAAACTGGTGGAAACGCCCTACCTGGGCATGGAGCACCAGAGCGCGGTGGCCTACGGCAACGGTTACCTACCCGGCTACGAAGGCAGTGCCACCTCGGAGCCCGGCCTGACCTTCGACTACATCATCATTCACGAAAGCGCCCACGAGTGGTGGGGCAACAGCGTCACCAGCGCCGACATTGCCGACATGTGGATTCACGAGAGCTTCGCCACCTACGCCGAGGCGCTGTACGTGGAATGCCGGCAAGGCTACCCGGCCGCACTCACGTACATGAACGCCCAGCGGTCCGGCATCGGCAACCAGCAACCCATCATCGGACCGTACGGCGTTAACCAGGAGGGATCGGGCGATATGTACAACAAGGGAATGCTGATGCTCAACACGCTGCGCGGGGTGGTGAACAACGACCAATTGTGGTTCGAAACCATCGGTGGCCTGGCGCGGGAATTCAAACACAAGATCACCAATGCCGAAGGAGTCATCGCGTATTTCAACCGGCGGTTGGGAAAGGACTACACCTACTTTTTCGACCAGTACCTGCGCCACGCCCGCCTTCCCACGCTGCTGGTGTACTACGTGAAGAAAGGCGACCAAACCTTGGTCACCTTCCGCTGGGACGCCGACGTGCCCGACTTTCGCATGCCCGTCCGGATCACCACTGCCAAGGGCAAGTACGAATGGATCGAACCGGGCACCGACTTCAAGACCCTGCCCCTGAAAGGCCTCCGCTTCGAAGACCTGAAAGTAGCCGACGACCGGTTCTACATCGACGTCAAGATCAGCGCCCAGTATTTCGACCCCAACGCAGCGGGGAATTGAGCGGGTTGCATTTCGTAGATCAGGCGGCTTGCCCGGCCGGTGGTCGCTTCGACGACAATGGGGTCGAATCTATCGGAGGTGTAATGAAT
>JACMKY010000197.1 GCA_014379925.1 Cytophagales bacterium
CACGGTCAAAGCATTGCCGACGAAGTGGAACGTCTCCTGGCCACGTCCCTGTCGCCGCTCACCGCTCCCCCCGTCGGGCGACTCCGGAAGATCGAATTGCCTTTCGACCACGTGCCCGACGTGAAGGAACTGATTGCCCTCTCCAAAGAGGAGGGCGCCAAGGGCCACAACGCGGGGGTCCACCTCGAACGGGTAGTCCGGGGAATGGCGCTGCCAACCAGCCTGACGTACCCGATCCAGACCTGGACGTTCGGCAATAAACTGGCCCTGGTTTTCCTGGGCGGGGAAGTGGTGGCGGATTATTCGCTGCGGCTGAAGAAAGAACTGGGGGCCGAACGCCTGTGGGTCAACGCCTACGCCAACGACGTGAAAGCCTACATTCCCAGTCGCCGCATCATTCCGCAGGGGGGCTACGAAGTGGAGGGCAATATGTACTACTACGACCATCCCTTCCGGTTTTCGGAGGCCATCGAAGACATGATCGTCGGGACGGTACACGCGCTGTTGCCAGCGGCATTCGAGCCCAAGGCCGCCAGCCGAACCACTGGCCGTTAACGCTGTCCGTTCCCGTGAAAAGCAAAACGATGTTTCGCCGCCTGTTGGGTTTTCTTCTGTTGGTGGTGGCCACGCCCAACGCGGTTTCCCTCGCGCAAAGCCGGTCGCCGGGCTGGAAAAGCCTGTTCAACGGCCGGGACCTGAGCGGTTGGGATACCTACCTGCGCGCGCCCAACCTGGTCGGCTATTCGGATGACCCGTCCATTCCTTACCAGCCGCCCATTGGCCTCAACCACGATCCGTTCAAGGTCTTTACCGTAGAAAATGGCGTCATTCACGTATCGGGACAAATATGGGGAGCGATCACTTCCAAGGAAGCGTACCGCAATTACCACGTTCGTTTTCAAACCAAGTGGGGCGAAAAAAAGTGGGCTCCCAAGGACAAGTCGTTGCGGGACGGCGGCTTTTTATTCCACTGCACGGATGCCTACGATTACGGTTTCAAGTGCTGGATGAGAAGCCTGGAAATGCAGGTTCAGGAAGGGGAGATCGGTGATCTGTTTAACGTGGGGGCCGGGGATGCCGAAGGCCAAATGACCAAGGTCACCACCCGGAACGCGGAAGTCTCCCAACAGTACGACCCCGCCGCGCCCCTGACGCGCTACAACGGCCGCGTGTACCGGTCCGGCGATTTCGAGAGTCCGAAGGGGCAGTGGACAACCAGCGAGGTGATTGCCCGCCACGCCGACGCCGTATTCATCGTGAACGGATTCGTCGTGAACCGTTTGTACAACATTTTCCGAAGCGATTTACGGCAGCAGGTCACGGGCGGGAAATTGCAGTTTCAGAGCGAGGGGGCCGAGCACTTTTACAAGACGATCGAAATAAGGCCCCTGTCTTTTGAGCACGGTACGCCGGCACTGGTCAGCCAGCAAAAAGAAATCCGGCTTGCCGCGGGAGAAAGCCAATCCATCGAAATCACCAACCGGGGTGAGGCGGTGGAAATTATTGCGGCGGAACTGCTGGGAAAAGAAATTGAGCAATTCCTCGTGAAACTGCCTCCGCTGCCGATGGTGTTGAAAAAAGGAGGCAACCTCACCTTGCCGGTTTCCCTGCGACCGGAAAGCAAGCCCGGTAACCAGGTAAAACTGAGGTTGGAAACCGTACTGGGTCCGGTAGCGGACTTCGAAGTAAGCCTGGAATCCAGGTAACCATTGCAATTGCGTCGCCATCAACAACGAATCATTCATTTAAGGTTTACTGCCCATGAAATCATCAACAAAAAGAACGGGATTACCCCGGAAGTTTTTACTTTGCTGCGGTTTTGCGTTGGCCGCCGCCAGTGCGCATTCGAAAAACAACCGATGGACTTTACGAACCGACGATACCCAATTGGTGATTGGGCTCAATGCCCAAAAGAACCTTTGCCTTTTTGAA
>JACMKY010000198.1 GCA_014379925.1 Cytophagales bacterium
AACGCGGCCAGCTGCCGGGCTCGCGTCAGACTGGTGTAGACCAGGCTGCGGAACAGCATCGGGAAGTGCTGGTTGAACAGGGGAAGAACCACGGTGCCGAACTCGCTCCCCGCGACTCGTGGGTGTGATGGCGTAGGCCAGCGGGATTTCCGATGGGCTTTCCCACTCGTAATCTCACGGACTTCGTGGCCGCCGTGGCGGGCAATCATTGCCGTCATCGCTTCGTTGTCCAGCCCGACGATGCGGCCGATGTCGCCGTTGAACACGTTCGGGCGAAGGCGCTTGGCAAGGCCCGCCGGAACGGTAAACGGATCATCCGGTGGATGGTTCTCCACCGGGAGGCTTGGCCGTCTACGGGGAACGTTTCGGACGGCACTCCCTCAATTACCTGGTAGTCGTAAAAATTTGATCCGGAGACGGCGGGAGCCGTTTCCCAAAAGGGACGGTCCTCCCGTTTCGGGCAAAACCCTATCGAAAAAGGTGCTCGGAACGGATCGTTTCCGTCTGGTTGAGGCGGTACCTGACCTGGACGCCGTCGTCCACGAGAGCCAGGACGACAACAATTTCGCCGTCCCGCAGCGGTCCGCGGTAACCGGGCAGCCACTGGAAGGTAAGCTTATCTCCTACTTTGATTTGTTGGAGTTGCATGGAGCGTCTAAACGGAAGAATGGAGCAGCAAGAATACAAAAAATTTTCCGCTAGCGGGGCAGCCGATTTCCCCAAATGTCATTTCTCCCGCGAAAGTGGTCTTTTCCGGGGAGATTGCAGCGGGAAAAGAGCCGTTCTATTTACGATTTACCCGCCAAAACGGTCGAGTACGACACGGTGCCGAGTTGATTGGCCGGTTCTCCCGCTACCCATTCGAGGGTCGGGTCAGACTTCGTCGGGCACCTCAAATGAACCGCGCACCGTCCTCAGGTTGCGGCTCAACCCCGCGGAGTTTTGAACCCTGGGAAGGTTGATCCACCCTGGTTTCACCCGGTGGATCGCACGCAAAAATTCGTCACCCGCGATCAAGCCACGGGCGGCTTCCGGCGGGCGTTTCGCCGGGTTTACTGCTCGCCTGATCAGCCTTCGCACGGGGCGTTGATGTAGCCTGGCCCGCTGGGCGAACCCGTCCGCCAGCTTTGTTCCCACCGGTTGGGTGAACCGCCCCCTCTCTTCGACTTGGTTCCGGCGATCCAACCAACCCGATCCCACTCCTGATCAACAACTTGGCTATTTCGGCAAACCGGTGTAGAAACGAAAAATCGGAAAATTTAAAAATATTAAAATGTCTAACGTAAAAATATCCGTATATTTACTTACTTTTGAAAAGTCAGTATTCGTACTGATTTTTACCATCCGGCGGCACAGCGGAAATTCCTTACAGCGAAGCCTGATTGCTGAATTTTTAAACTCTTCAGCTATGACAATGGGTGTACAGTTGACGGCGGTCTACGAATTCCTGGGCGAATCCCAGTTTGCTGGCTACGTTCCCGCGTTACCGGAAATACCCCAAGTGATCGGCCAGGGAGTTACGGAAACCAAGCGACGCTTGGAGCATCAACTCCAGACGCATTTCGGAACCAACTTTTTCGGGCAGACTTATTACATCACGCGTACCGTCCTGATTTTTCCCACCCGGGATCAGGACACCCCCTCCGCCTCCCTGCCGGCCTGACTGTTTGAAAACCGACGACGCTCAAATACCCATTGGGCGGTTCTGTCGTTCGATGAAAACCGACCTGCCCTTGGCGAGTCGGTTTTTACCCGTTCAATCCCGAGGAAAATGCCAACCAGTTCACCATTAACCAACCTAAATCCATGGAAAAAAATGCCCCCAACCACGAAGGAAACCGATTCTCGCCCGAAGATGGAATGTGCACTTCCTCCGGAACGGGATTCCCAGTCTCCGACGGCGAAAGAAGCCGATTCTCATCCGAGATCCTGAAGCAGTTCGAGGTATTATGCCGCTCGGTGAAGCGTATGCGCGCTTATCAAAAAGAGTTGGACACCCCACCTGGCAAAGCCTACCGCCGCAACGATAACCGTTGGCACTCGTTGGCCAACAAGAAAATGTGGGAGAAACACGTGGATTACCTGCTGGTCACGATCGAACGCTTGAAGCAGGCCGGTAGTTGAACCCGGATCGAACCCCGGGCCTCGGATGCGCGGGAAGCAACCGGAGAGCAACAAACCGCGAACCGGCCGTAGCCGATTGTGCCAGTAGTCAATAGTCAGTCATGCCGAGCGAAGCGGTCCGCCGCTGCGGTCGAAGCACAGTATCCATTGGTCAGTATCCAGTAAATCAAGTCATTGTTTTCAGTTATTCAATGTTGCTTTATTGCGCAAATAGCGCTTTATTTCGGTTAGGACTTACGCATTACTTTGAATAAATGCTTGCCGTTCAATGCTTTCAGTAGTCTGGCGAGGAAATTAATTTCCTCGCCAGACTATTGAAAGCTAGCTACGCGTAAATTTCACTGCGTAAGTACTATTAATATTATTCTATCTTGCCATTTATTGCCAGCAACTGCCTGCTTCCGTGAATGAACAACCCAACAATCCCCTGCACGGCAAGACGCTGGAGGTGATCTTGCGTGGGTTGGTTGACCAGTACGGTTGGGAGGAATTGGGGTACCGCATCCGCATCAAGTGCTTTACCGACAACCCAAGCATCCAGTCGAGCCTGAAATTCCTCCGCACCACGCCCTGGGCCCGCCAGAAAGTGGAGGACCTCTACTTGCGTTCCGTGGGTCCGTGATTGGCTGCCGGATTGATCGGATTAATTGATTACCGAGTGCCCTGATTGATCACCCATGTCAACCGGCTGATGAACAGTTTCTGAGCCCGGATTTATCGAGTCAAGCAATTACCGGATCTCATTATTCAACCCCTACACCAACCAACCGATGAACACTTCACGAAGAACCTTTCTCAAGCGCAGCGCCCTGGCATTGGCCAGCGTCCCCGTACTTACCCGGGAGATCCTGGCGGCAAAAAAACCAGAAATCGTGGGCATCCAACTGTATTCGGTGCGGGAAGACATGAAGAAGGACCCGCTCGGCACCCTCAAGCAACTGGCCGGCATGGGCTACCAGCACGTCGAACACGCCAACTACGTGAACCGGAAATTCTACGGTTACTCTCCGATTGAATTCAAGAAGGTCCTCGGTGACCTGGGCCTGAAAATGCCGAGCGGACACACGGTGATGGGCAAGGTCCACTGGGATGCCACCAGCAAGGACTTTACCGACGCCTGGAAGTACACCGTGGAGGACGCGGCGGCGGTGGGCCAGCAAATCGTGATCAGTCCGTCGCTGGAAGAATCGTTGCGCAAGACCTACGACGACCTGGTGCGCTACATGGACGTCTTCAACAAGAGCGGAGAATTGTGCCAAAAGTCCGGGATGAAGTTTGGCTACCACAACCACGATTTCGAGTTCAGTGAAAAACTCAACGACCGCACCGTCTACGAACACATCCTCGAAAACACCGATCCCCAGCTGGTGGTGCAGCAACTCGACATCGGCAACCTGATCGGCGGGGGGGGCAATC
>JACMKY010000020.1 GCA_014379925.1 Cytophagales bacterium
ACCAGACCAAGCTGCTGGCCGGATTCGCGCACGAGTTCATCGGGCGGGCGGATGGCTATCCCGGCCTGGTAAAGAAATACGGCTTGCGGATTACGCCCTTGCTGATTGACCAGAACCTGATGTACGAAGCAGTGTACCGGGGCAAAGTGGACGTAATCAGCGGCTACTCCACCGATGGACGCATCAAAGCCTACGGCCTGCGGGTGCTCAAAGACGACAAGGTTGCTTTTCCACCCTACTTCGCCGCCCCGGTGGTGAGGCAGGCAACCCTGGCGAAGCACCCCGAACTGCGGGCCACGCTGGAACTGCTGGCGGGTCGGCTGAATGATTCGGTGATGACCGAACTCAACTACCGGGCCGACTACCGGCACGAATCTCCGGAGCGGGTGGCACGCGAATACCTGGCAAAAATTCGCCTTTACCATCCCCCCCGGACGGGCAAGGCGGGTACGGTCGTCCTCGGTTCCAAAATATTCACTGAACAGTACATCCTGGCGGAAATGCTGAAGATGCTCATTGAGGGACACACGGAACTGAAGGTAGTAACCCGGACGGGCTTCGGTGGCACCAAAATCTGCTTCGATGCGCTGAGGACCGGGGCCATCGATTTGTATCCCGAATACACCGGAACCGGCCTGCTGGTGATTCTACAACCCCCGTCGTCGGTCGTGGACGCGCTGCTGGCGGACAAGGCGGCGGTGTACCGCTACGTGGATGCGGAATTCAAGCGGCAGTACCAACTGGACTGGCTCGCTCCGCTGGGGTTCAACAACGCCTACGCGTTGATGATGCGAAACCAGCAGGCAAGCGGGCTCCGCATCCGGACCATCTCCGACCTGCACCGTTACCTGAGTGAACCGTAACCAACAAAAACCACGGCCGGGGGAGCCGTGGTCCAAGAAATGGGGTTCGGAATCTTTGAACCCGGAAACGGGTAAGGTTTGACCCGCTTTTAACCAAAAACTCATTGTTTGGCTTTCTGTTTGGTTCTTGCTTCGGGTTTTGGCGCGTTTCCCGTCAGCTTGGCGAGGGCGACCCCCTTGTGAAAGTAGACATCCGTGCTTTCCGGCTGGAGATCGATGGCGAGGTTGAAGTCCTGGATCGCATCCGCGTAGTGGTTGAGGGCCAGCTTGGCCAGTCCCCGGTTAAAATACGCGTCCGCGTGGTCTGGCCGGATCATCAATGCTTTGTCGTAGTCGCGTATTTCGTCCTTCCGGAATCCCAGTTTGCCTTCGGCTATCCCCCGGTTGTAATACGCTTCGGCGTACTTGGGTTTGACGGTGATTGCCGTCGTGTAGTCCCTGATCTCGGCCCGCGGGTAACCCAATTCGCCCAGCACGTACCCCCGGCTGAAGTAGGCTTCCGCGTAGTAGGGTTTCAACTCGATGGCCGTGTCGAAATCGGCTATGGCCCCATCCTTGTCGCCCGAGCCGCTTTTTGCCAGTCCCCGGTTGTAGTAAGCCTTGGCGTAATCCGGCCGCAGGGCAACGGCGGCGTTGAACTCCACCACCGCTCCCTTGAAATCCTGCGACAGGTATTTGATGACTCCCTTGCCGTTGCGGGCTTCCGCGTAGGTCGAATCCAGCGCAATGGCCCGGTCGCAGGCGGCCATCGCTCCCGCAGTGTCACCCCGGGACAGCTGGACGTTGGCGGCGAGGTAAAACGCTTCGGCGGTTTGCTGAGCGAAGCCGGACCGGTTGGTAAGCACCAGGAGCAGGAGGAGGACGGTCGGGTTCATAACGGACACGCTTGACACGGAGGGGATAGACAACGTATGTAATATTCAGACATAAATGGTTGATTTTTTGAAAAGGTAACCGCCAAATCAGCGACTCAAGTGGGATCAACGTCCGCGCGGAGGTTCGCAGATCAGGGTCAGGTTCGCACGTCCGGGTTCCATTCCTTGAAAAGTACCCGCCGAACTTACATTGGCGTAGCCGTGGCCCGCTGGGTAAACACGGCCAGGCACTGGGGTAAAGACGAGGTGGTGGTTGGGGTTGGTGCGATCCGCGACGCCCAAAGTAAGAAAAATCAACTGGTCGAGAAACGGGCGAGTTACGGCAGGGATATGGCCAGTGTAACCCCCCGTTTTCGAAGCAACTGGTTTTTTAACGTGGTTTACCAAACAGCACGCTTCCGCCACGCTGTCGTCCTGAGCGATGGCGAAGGACCTGGTTATGCGTACTCCGCAAACGGGTACCGGGGTTTTTCCTCCCGTCGGGATGAGGGAAAGCAGGTTTTAGTGAGCACAAGCGCGGGTTTGGCTCCAAACGGTTATCTTTGCTGCCGACCAACCAGACTTTCCAATCGTTCCACGAGGGGTCAAGAATTGGAAAGCCCATCCCGTTTCTCCGGTTTCATGAAGCACCTCATCAGTTTTGTCCTTCGGCACGTGCCGCGCAAGTACCTGCAACGGGTGAGTCACTGGGTGCTGGGGGTGATGGCCGTGTGGTACCGGGGCGAAGGCGTGGAATGTCCGGTGTGCGGGGCCCACTTCCGCAAGTTCATGCCCTACGGCCGCAACCCGCGTCCCAACGCCCTGTGCCCCAATTGCCTGGCCCTGGAACGCCACCGGCTGATGTACTTGTATCTGCAGAAACGCACCAACTTCTTCCACGACCGGCTGAAGCTGCTGCACGTGGCCCCCGAACACTGCTTCATCGAACGATTCGAGGGCATGAAAAACCTGGACTACGTGACGGCCGACATCGAATCGCCGCTGGCCAAGGTGAAGATGGACCTCCACGCCATTCCCTTCGCCGAAAATACCTTCGACGTGGCCTTTTGCAACCACGTGATGGAACACGTCGACAACGACCTGAAGGCAATGGGCGAACTGCGCCGCGTGCTCAAACCCAACGGCTGGGCCATCATCCAGTCGCCGATGGACCTCTCGCGCACCACCACCCTGGAAGACCCCGCCATCGTTACCGAAGCGGACCGCGAAAAGCACTACTGGCAAAAAGACCACCTGCGCCTCTACGGCCTGGACTACAAGGAGCGCCTGGAAAAAGCGGGTTTCACCGTCACCGAAGACCATTTCGTGATGGAATTACCCCGCCAGATGGTGGAGCAGTACGCCCTGCCCGACCAGGAAATCGTGTACTTCTGCCGGAAAGAAGGTCAGTGAGTTTATGAGTAGCGTCGGTACAATGCATCGACGGGGGAGTGGTTGTTTCTTTAACGCCTTTTGATCTTCAACCGGTGGATCTTCCATCTGCCCGTTCGCCACTAACCCTTCGTTCACGAACGCTGCGCAGCAGCCCATTCC
>JACMKY010000199.1 GCA_014379925.1 Cytophagales bacterium
CCAACCTTTAACTTGCAACCTGTAACCTGTAACCTGCAACCTGTAACCTGCAACCTGTAACCTGTAACCTGTAACCTGTAACCCCTCCCCCCATGCGAGCAAAGATTGTTGCCGGAAACTGGAAAATGAACAAGACCCTCGACGAAGGGTTGAAACTGGTGACCGAACTGGTCAACATCCTTCGCGATGAGGTACGGTCGGAAGCGCAGGTCGTTCTCGCCCCGCCTTTTCCGTACCTGATTCCTTTCGGGAGAATCGTTGAAGGCAGCCCCCACGTCGCCATGGGGGCGCAGAACTGCTACCACCGGCCTTCGGGTGCCTACACCGGTGAAGTGTCGGCGGAAATGCTGGCTTCGGTGGGCGTGAAATACGTCATCATCGGGCACAGCGAACGGCGGCAATACGCGGGGGAAACCAACGAACAACTGACTGAGAAGGTCAACCTGGCCCTGCAGCACGGCTTGACGCCCATCTTCTGCTGCGGCGAAACCCTGGAACAGCGGCAAGCCGGTGGCTACGTGGCGTTCGTCGGTTCGCAGTTAACCGAAAGTTTGTTTCACCTGGATACCACGCAACTCGGGAAAATCGTTATCGCCTACGAACCGATCTGGGCGATTGGCACGGGTGTAACGGCCAGCAGCGCGCAGGCCCAGGAGATGCACGCCGCCCTCCGCGGGCACGTGGCCGAACGCTACGGCCAAGCCACCGCCGACCGCCTGAGCATCCTGTACGGCGGCAGTGTAGGCGCCGCCAACGCCCGGGAACTGTTCGCCTGTCCCGACGTAGACGGCGGCCTGGTGGGTGGGGCTTCGCTCAAATCGCGGGATTTTGTGGAAATTGTTAAATCAATCTGAAAAGCGAGCGGGAAACAAGAAGTAAAAAAGCCGATCGGATTTTCCTGCTTCGTACTTCCCAGCCCCTATTTCACCAAAGCCGACCTATGAAGAAACTCGTGATCGCCGCCACCTTGTGCTTGCTGGTGACCGCCGCCGCCGCGCAACGGCGCAAACCGTGCGACCTGTTCGGCACCGTGTATTTCGTAAAAGATAAACTGGACGCGGATTTCACGGTTTACCTGGAAGAAACCGAGAGTTTTGCCGACCTGGTGGTTTACCGGGAAGACAACGCCCTTTACGCCGACCAACGCGGGGTGTGGTTCGTCACCGACCGGCTCGGGCTGGCCCACTACCGCGTGTACGTCGAGAACATCAAGGGCCGCGCTGACTTTACCATCCACTACACCGAAACCCGTTCCTTTGCGGGTTGTAACTGAGTCGTCAGCGAAGATTGTTCAAGGCAAATGTCGGCGGCCATCGTCGGGGCAGTTTCACCAACCCTGCGGTCAATGGCTCCGGTCCGTACCCATGCATTCCGAGTGAGCCCGCCGTTTTCCGATCAGTGCCGAATCCGTCTTCAACGGGCCACCGCCGCGGTTGACCGAGGGTTCTGTTGATTTTACACTTTCCGGCGTTGTCTACCGGGGAAGGGCGGGTGAAAAGCCTGGCAAAGAGGAATGCCAACGGAGAGAAAAGCAAAAAGAGTTGCCTTACGCAAGTAAAGCAACTCTTTTATTTGATTCGGGGCAATGGGTTACTGGCGGGTCGTATCCATCGTCGTGCTGGTCGTATCCATCATGGTGCTGGTGGTGTCCACGGTAGCATCCATTGCGTCGCCAGCGGCGTCGGTTCCGTTTTCAACGGCGTTTTCCGTTTTGGTTTCGCCACCGCAGGAAGACAGGCTCAGCGTTCCTAGAACGATCATGCCCACGTACACTAATTTTTTCATTGGTAAATTGGTTAGATTGGTTAGGGTTAAAATTCGCAGTTGATACGCGGGTTTGATTGAGGTAACCCAATCCCGAAAATTATTTTTATGGGCTACGCGGGCGGGTTACGAATCCCCCTTTCCCGTATTAAGGCCAACACCGGATGAATAAAAATTCCTACGGGTCGGAGGAGGAGTTGCTGAGTGCCGTTGGACGGCAAGACTCCACTGCCCTCAATCTGATTTACAAAACTTATTTTCCCATGATCCTGCATTTCGTCATCCAGAACAACGGGACGGAACCGGAGGCCAAGGATGTTTGTCAGGAATCGATTATCGTCTTGTACGAAAACACCCAGCAACCCGGCTTCGCGTTGTCGTGCAAGATCAAGACCTACCTGTATTCGGTCTGCCGCCGGCAATGGCTGAAAAGACTGGCGGAAAAGGGCCGGTACGTGGGAAAAGTGGAGGACTTTGAAAATTTCGTCGCCCTGGAAGATGAGCGCGCGGCGATGGACGAAAGGGAAAAGCAGTTCGGAGTGATGCGTCAGGCCCTGACCCAGCTGGGCGAACCCTGCCGCACGCTCATGGAGGACTTCTTCGTCCACAGCCTCACCATGCAGCAGATCACCGACAAGATGGGCTATACCAACGCCGACAACGCCAAGAACCAGAAGTACAAATGCCTGATGCGGTTAAAAAAGCTCTTTTTTGCGGGCTACCGCAGCGACTGAAAATCAACTCCCACCGGCGTGCGAAACCCGGCGGGGCCGTCGAATCGAACGAACGAGCAACCAGCCAGAAAAACGGAGAACACTATGGTCACCAAAGAGGAATACGAACAGATTGAGGCGTACCTGAACGGGACGCTGAAGACGGAACAAAGGGCGCAATTCGAGCAACGCCTGCGCAATGAGCCGCAACTGGCTAAAGAAACGGCAGAACAGCGGTTGCTGCTTCAGAGTTTCCGGGTTTACGGAAAACGCAATCAATTTAAGGAACAACTGGAGGGCATCCACCAGGAAATGCAAGCGGAAACCGCTCGCTCGAAACGCCTGGCGTTTGAATCTTACGGCGTGCGGGCTTTCTGGAAAAAGCACTTGCCGACCATGGCCGTGGCCGCCTCGGTGGCCCTGGTTACGGTGTTCAGTACCCTGCTGGTGATGGATTACGTGCGCTCGCTGGAAAACAAGCAGGCAACCTATTACCGGGCCTTGAAAAGGGAGGTGGACAACATCAAGCGGAAGCAGAACGTGACCAACGATTTACCGGCGTCCAACGCCCCGGTTGTGGTGCCGGCCCGCTACAGCGCGACGGGCTTCGTCGTGTCGTCCAACGGCTACCTGGTGACGGATTACCACGTGATTGAAGGAGCCAATTCGCTGTTCATCGAATCCCGCGCGGAATCCCGCTCCGATAAAATCCAGCGTTATCAGGTAAAGGAAGTGTACAGCGATCCGGCCCGCGACCTGGCCATTCTGAAGATCGTGGACACGTCTTTCGTGTCGTTCGGCCAGTTGCCCTACACGTTCAAAACCACCGAATCGGAACTGGGCGAACCCGTCTACACCCTGGCCTACCCCCGCGAGGACATCGTCTACGGCGACGGCTCCATCAGTTCCCTGACCGGCTTCGAGGGCGATACCACGGCGTACCAGATTTCGATACCCGTCAACCCCGGCAACAGCGGCGGGCCGTTGCTCGACGGAAAAGGACACCTGATCGGCATCGTCAAGGGAAAGAGCGTGGCGGAAGACGGGGCCGCTTTCGCCGTCAAAAGCAAGCACTTGCTCAAACTGATCCGCTCCATTCCCAAAGATTCGCTGAGCGGAACGCTGGCCCTGCCCCGAACCAACCGCATGAAGGGACTCAAGCGGCCCGAACAGATCAAGCAAATCCAGGGGCTGGTTTTCAACGTGAAGGTGTACCATTGATTCAATCGTCAGCGATCAGTCTTCAGAAACGGGAGAGGCCGGATGATCAAACATCCGGCTTTTTTTGTAGGTTTGGCCAGATGGTCAAACCTATGCTCCGTGAACAAAACGCCGTTTGATTTGACCGGAAAAGTGGCCTTGGTGACCGGCGCCAGCAAGGGAATCGGGGAAGCCATGGCCCGCCTTTTCGCCCGCTTCGGAGCCAGCGTCGTGGTCAGCAGCCGCCAGCAGGCCGCCCTGGATGAACTGGCCGCCGACATCCGCCAGTCGGGTGGGGACGCCACGGGCATCGAGGCCAACGTGGGAAATATGGAACAGGTGCGCAGCCTACTCACCCGGACCGTCGCTGTCTACGGGGGCATTGACATCGTGGTCAACAATGCCGCTACCAATCCCGTTTTCGGCCCGGTAGCCGATACCGACGAAGCGGCCTTCGACAAAATCATGCAGGTGAACGTGAAAGCGCCGTTCGAGCTGAGTAAACTGGCTTACCAAACGATGAAAACGCGCGGCGGCGGGGTAATCATCAACATCAGCAGCATCGGGGGCGTGGTACCGGAGCCGGGACTGGGCATCTACAGCGTGAGCAAGGCGGCCCTCGTTATGCTTACCAAGGTAATGGCCAAGGAATGGGGACCCGACAACGTGCGCGTGAACGTGATTTGCCCCGGCCTGATCAAGACCAAGTTCAGCCGCGCCCTTTGGGAAGACGAAAAAACCCTCCAGCGCTTCACCAAACACCTGCCCCTGGGCCGGATGGGCAACCCCGAAGACATCGCCGGACTGGCCCTCTTCCTGGCCTCCGACGCCGCGGCCTACTGCACCGGCGGCGTGTTCATGGCCGACGGTGGCGCGGTGATCTGAAAGGGTTGATGAGGTTACAGGTTACAGGTTGCAGGTTGCAGGTTAGTAAAACTAAGAGGGTTGGCAATGAATAGGCTGGGTTGATGAGTCGATGGTTGCCTAGCAATTGCAGTTGCTACCTCATAACTTTGTCAACCCTTTCAATCTCATCAACCTGCAACCTGCAACCTGCAACCTGTAACCTGCAACCTGTAACCTGCAACCCACCCCCCCCCCCCCCAGTTTTAACCCCCGCGACAGGAACCC
>JACMKY010000200.1 GCA_014379925.1 Cytophagales bacterium
CTATCAATTCTTATAACTTTCATCAAAACCAGTCAAACCAATTCGTCTGTTTCGGGAGGCTATTTCAACTCATCACTAATTCAAAATTATCCAGGTACTTGTTCCTGTCAACGATTACTCTATTATGTACGCCAACGAAGAACTGCTTTATTACCTGCTACCGCTGAATACCAACCAAGCAGTGATTGAGCAACTGTATGCCTGCTTCAGCCGAAAAGATTACCAGGGTATGTCGGCTTGTTACCATCCGGATGCGGAGTTTTCCGACGGCGTGTTGGCGGTGAAAGGCAAGCAGATCGCCGCCATGTGGCATTTGCTCTGTGAATCGGCCAATGACCTTTCGGTGGAATGTTATCTGTGGAATGCCGATGGCGTTCAGGGATCGGCAGATTGGGAAGCGACTTACACTTTCTCCCCCACGGGAAGAAAAGTCCACAACCTGTTCCACGCCCGATTTGACTTCAGCGAGGGTAAAATCATCCGCCACCGGGAAAATTTTCACTTCTGGCGATGGGCGGGCATGGCGCTGGGAACGACGGGGCTGCTGCTGGGGTGGACTCCCTTCATTCGAAACCAGGTACGAAAAACGGCGGTCGCCAATTTGCGGGAGTTCGCGGATAAACATCCTCAGTACACGGCGCTTTTTACTTAACCAGTCTTTACCCGCCGCCAGAAGCGTTACGCAGCATCGAGCTCCAGCCGAAAGGAAATGGGCAAATACAATTGTCGGGTCAGCAGCTTACTTCCGGGGCGTACATCTACCGCTTGCTGATCAATGAAGCATAGCCAGTAAGCAGCTGGTGCTGGAAAGATAAGCTGAACCGAGCAAAAGCCGTCTTTTCAAAAACGCCCGCGGCTCTTGGATGGTTTTAGTGGGGAGGGTGCGCACCAAAAGGCGGCTAAACCGCAGCCACAGTCTGGAATCCACCCGGTCTCCAAATAGTAAGGTTATTACTAGGTAGTATTTCCACAAACCCTCCGAGAACCCTTTGTTTATAAAACCCTTGCCGTAAAGAAATGGCGGTTTTCGACCAGCCTACTCATACCGCAGCGCTTCCACCGGATTTTGTCGGACTGCCTGCCAGGTTCTTATGCTTACGGTGAGCAAGGCAATCAGTAAAACCAGTACGGTCGGCCAGATAAACAACCAGGCACTGATCAGAATGCGGAAGGCATAACTCTCCAACCAGCGACTCATGACATACCAGGCCAGGGGCCAGGCAATTACGTTGGCTAGCAGCACCAACCGGATGAAATCTTTCGACAGCAGGGAGAAGAGATTCGTCGTGGACGCGCCCAATACCTTGCGAATGCCGATTTCTTTGGTTCGCTGGAGCATCGTTATGGAAGCCAGGGCGAACAAGCCCAGGCCGGCAATCAGCAGCGTGAGCGCGGAGAACCACGTAAAAAGGGTCATCATCTTTTCCTCCTGACGGTATTGCCCATCGAACTCCGCATCCAGAAACGAATAAGTAAATGGGCGGTTGGGAATCAGGGCCGACCAGGCCGACCGCACTACTGCCAGGTCCTCGGGTGAGATGCCCACCAGCAGTGTTCGTAGGTTGGCGGTACTGTAATACAAAAGAATGGGTTCGATGGGGTTGTGCAGCGAGGCATAGTGAAAATCCTTTACCACGCCGATGACGCGTTTTTGCTGACTGGCATCGTGCGAAGGACGGATAATTTGACCGATGGCGTTTTTCCAGCCCATCCAGCGAACGAATGCTTCGTTGACAAGGACTGCTTGGGTTGGATCCGAAGTTCGGGCCGCCGAAAAATTTCTGCCCGCTACCAGCTTAATCCGCAACAAGTCGAGGTAATTTTCATCGATGGTGACAAAATTGACGAACTGGTCTTGCGTACGACCGTTCTCCTCGCTGGAAAAACTCGCTTTTCCGTCGAACGCCACCGGTTTGGGGCCGATGGAGACCTTCCGGATCCGGCTATTGTGCGCCAAGGTTGTTTTCAACGCGGGTATTTTCTGCCGGGCGGCTTCGTCGTCGGGAATTTCGACCACCAGTAGCTGTTCCTTTTCAAAACCGAGGTTTTTGTTTCGCAGGTAATGCATCTGCTGGTAAACGACCAGCGTGCCCATCATCAGGGCGGCTGAAATCGTGAACTGCACGACCACCAACCCCTTTTTCAACCCTTGCCTTCCCACAACGACCCACTGGCCCTTCAGTACACGGGCCGGATCGGCGGCAGCCAGGTAAAACGCCGGGTAGCTTCCGGCCAGCAAACCAATGCCCAGGACGGTGCCCAATCCACCGGCCACGTACGGCCAATCGGGGATGGTGTGCAGGGTAAAGTTTTTTTCAGTAAACCGGTTAAAGGCCGGGCTTAGTAATTGCACCAGCGTCAGGGTCAACAATCCGCCGATGGCGGTCAAGAGTACCGATTCGCCCACGAATTGCGCCAGCAACTGCGTTCTGCCCGCCCCGGCAACCTTTCGAATGCCCACTTCCTTCTGCCGTTGGGTTGCCTGCGCCACGTGAAGATTCACGTAGTTGATAACGGCAACCAGCAGGATAAAGAAAGCAGTTAGCGAAAAGATCAGCAGATACGAACGGTTGCCTTTGGGGGTATCGTCGTACAAACCCGGGGCAAAATGCACTTTGGTCAGCGGTTGAATCTCGTGTTCGACCTTTAGATCGAAGCCCTGCAACTGGCGTACCCGGGGTTCGTACTGCTTTCGGTCAAAGAGAGCGAGTTTTTTGGCGAAAGCCTCCGCTTTGGGTCGACTTTCGAACCGCAGAAAAGTAAAGTAAGCGGGATCCAGCCAGTCTTCCCGCTCCTCCGGGGTAACTTCGAAAGACAGTAGGGCGGTGAATTTTAAATCGGTGTTGGTCGGTAAATCTTTCAGCACGCCCGTGATCACGTAAGGCTGGTCATTCAATTGCAGTGATTGACCAACCGGACGGGCGGCTTCCCAATCCTGACCGAAATACTTCTTGGCCAAATGCTCCGTTAGCAGGAGGCTTTTTGGTTTTATCAGCGCGGTGGCCGCATCGCCCTCGAGCATGGGATACGAAAACACCCGGAATAGATTCGCGTCGGCACGATACGCAGCCGTTTCGTTAAAAAGTTGCCCACCTTTCCGGATGGTCACGGTGGGGAGCGACTTAAGCCGCACGGCTTCCTTTATTTCCGGATAGTTACGTTGGAGCGTAGGTCCCACGTCAATTCCGCTGCCCGCCGTACGCGTGTCCGGTCCTGCGGTTCGGAAACGAGTAGTTACCTGGTAAATCAATTCGGCCTGCGGGTGGTACTGGTCAAAGCTCATTTCATCTTGCACGTAGAGAAAAATCAGCAGACACGCCGCCATACCAATGGCCAAACCCAGCACGTTGACCAGGGAAAAGACCTTGTGCCGTTTCAGGTTACGCCAGGCGATCAGAAAGTAGTTGCCTAGCATATTGTCGGATGAGTTATTTACTGGGGTCCAACAAACGTGCCACTGGCAGTTATGCGTTGAAAGTCAAATACTTACTCAACCAATGCTTGGGTATTGGGGGCAGATTCGTATCAAAATGAAACACCTCTTTGTTCCAATCTGATCCAACTACCCAGCACGAGAGGCAGCAAATTTTTTCGCAAAAACGGCTTGACAGCGCGATGGTTTGGTCGGATAACAGGGAATAAAAAGGCAATGGCAGCGGCGGGCTACTCACGAAAGGAGCTAAACGGGGCATTTTGATGGGCTCGCTGAACAGCGTAGCCTCTGCGGGCCTCTCACGCAGCTATTTTTCGAGGCGATGGCCAGAAGTTATCTGGTAGACTGGCTGCTGTACCTGCCATAAAAACCGTGACCAGGTGGCCATGGTCCGGAAAAACACCTTCTTCCACGACCAAAAAGGGAAAACCAAGGGAATTCGATTCTCAAATTGCCATATCGTTCCAGCCCGGCACCAATCCACGTCTCAAGGAAACAACAGCGCTATTGCGTCATTGGAATTTCCAGCTCCGTCATTCGTGCACCATTTGTTCCCGGGGCTGTTCAGCTTTCTTGGCGTTCTCTCTTAGTTTCTCCAGTCCCTTCTTTCCGTACGCCAGGCGGGTGATTCCCACGTACAACACTGGCACGACAAAAATGGCCAGCGACGTAGTGGCCAGCATTCCGCCCAGCACCGTCCGGCCAATGGTAACCCGGGCCACGCCCCCCGCGCCACTGGCGAGGGCCAGCGGAACCACCCCGAAGATGAAGGCCAGTGAGGTCATCAGGATCGGGCGCAAACGCAGGCGCACGGCTTCAATGGTCGATTCGAGCAGGTCAGCCCCCTTGTCGACGCGCTCTTTGGCGAACTCGACAATTAAAATGGCGTTCTTGGCCGACAGACCGATGAGCGTAATCAAGCCAATCTGGGCGTATACGTTGTTGGTCAGGTACGGGAACAGGATCAGGGCGAGGATGGCCCCCAGCGCGCCGATGGGCACCGACAGCAGCACCGAAAACGGCACCGACCAGCTTTCGTAGAGCGCCGCCAGAAACAAAAACACGAACCCGATACTGAGCGCGAAAATGTAGATCGAACTGTTGCCCGCGCTGATTTCCTCGCGGCTCAAACCCGAAAAATCGTAGGAATACCCGGCCGGAAGCACCTTCGCCGCCACCTCGCGCAGGGCGTCGTTGGCCTGACTGCTGCTGAAACCCGGTTTGGCCCCGCCGTTTAATTCGGCGGATCGAAACAGGTTAAAGTGCGAAACCAGCGGCGCGTTTTCGATGACGCTGATTTTGATGACCGCGCTGATGGGCAGCAGCTGCCCGTTCGAGTTACGGACGTAGAACTGATTGAGTGCTTTTACGTCCGTGCGGTACATGGTATCGGCCTGCGCCACCACCCGGAACTTGCGGCCGTAAATAATGAAGTCGTTGACGTATTGACTGCCCAGAAACGTCTGCATGGTTCGGTACACCGTATTTACCGGAATGCCCAGTTTTTTGCATTTTTCCCGGTCCACCTCCACGCGGTAGGCGGGTGCTTTGGCCGTGAAGTAGGAGAATACCCGGCCGATTTCGGGCCGTTTGGTGGCTTCGGCGATGAAGTTCTGGACCACCCCGTCGAAGGCTTGCACGTCGTCGGGGGTCTCCCGCTGCTGAATCTCAAACGTGAAACCCGAACTCTGTCCCAGCCCCGGAATGGCGGGCGGCTGCACCACCTGCACGCGGGCGTCGTTGAGGCCGGCCAAGGCCCGTTGCAGTTTCCCCACCAATGAATCGGCCTGCATACCGGCTCCGGTGCGCTCCTCCCAGGGCTTTAGCTGAATAAATACCGTACCGCTGTTCGATTTCGAGGCGAACGTGATGGCGTTCAAACCGCCCAAGGCCGAGAAGTGGTTGACGTACGGTTGCCGTTTCAGCGTGTCCATGATGGCATTGAGTACCACCAAACTGCGCGAAGTGGAAGCCGCTTCGGGAATTTCGTAGGTTATAATGAGACGCCCCTCGTCCTCGGTGGGGATAAAGCCGGTCGGTTTGGCCCGGAACAGCAGCCCCGTGCCGATGTAGACGACCACCAAGCCAACGATCACCAACGGCGTGGCTTTGATCAGCCGCCGAACCCCGTCCGAGTAGGCATTCGTGACCCGGCCGAACCACTGGTTGAACCGGTAGAAAAACCGGTTCAGCCCTTTCGCATTTTCGTCGATTTGCTGCGGGCGGAGCAGCAACGTACACAGCGCCGGGGTAAGGGAAAGCGCCACGAAAGCCGAAATCAGCACCGAAACGGCAATGGTGATGGCGAACTGCTGATAGAGGCGCCCGACGATGCCGGGAATGAAACCCACCGGCACGAATACGGCCGCCAGCACCAGGGCAATGGCGATGACCGGCGCCGAAATCTCCCGCATGGCCTCCAGCGTCGCCTCCTTGGGCGATTGGCCCTTGTCGACGTTGGCCTGCACGGCCTCGACCACCACGATGGCGTCATCGACCACAATGCCGATGGCCAGCACGAACGCGAAGAGGGTCAGCGTATTGATGGTGAAACCGAGCGGCACGAACAGGGCAAACGTGCCGATGATGGACACCGGAATGGCCAGTAGCGTGATCAGGGTGGCCCGCCAGTTCTGCAAAAACAGAAACACCACCAACACCACCAGCCCGATGGCAATGAGCAGCGTTTCGACAACCTCCGAAATCGACACCTGGATCACCGACACGGATTCAAACGGCACCACGTATTCGACGTCTTTGGGGAACGTCTTTCTCAGGTTGTCCATTGCCTCGTAAACGCCCTTCGCCGTGGCCAGTGCGTTGCTGCCGGGTAACTGATAGACCAGCAGATACGCCGCCCGCTTGCCGTCGACGAACGAATTGCTGGCGTAGGAAAACTTACCCAACTGCACCCGCGCCACGTCTTTGAGGTACACCAACGAACCCCGCGCCGGGTCCGAGCGGACGATGACGTTGTTAAATTCCTCTTCTTTGCTGAGTCGGCTGTTGGTAAAAATGGTGTACTCAAACGCCTGCGAAGTGGGTTGGGGCGGACCGCCCACTGAGCCACCCGCCACCTGCAAATTCTGCTCCTGCAAGGCTGCCACGACCTCCTCGGCGGTCAGACCAAGTTGGGCCAGCCGGTCGGGCTTCATCCAGATGCGCATACTGAAATCGTCCGCCCGGCTGAAAATATCGCCCACCCCGGGCACCCGCAACAGGGCATCGCGGATGTAGATGTTGGCGTAGTTGTCCAAAAAAGAAACGTCGTGCGTTCCTTTCGGGGCGTAGATGGCCACCAGCATAAACAGCGACGGGTTGCGCTTGCGAACCACCACGCCCAACCGGTTGACTTCCTCGGGCAGTTGCGGCTCGGCAATACCGACGCGGTTCTGCACGTCGAGGGCGGCAATGTTGACGTCGGTGCCCACTTTGAAAGTCACGTTCATGCTCATCCGACCGTCGTTGGTGGCATTGGTCTGCACGTAGTCCATCCCGGGGGTGCCATTCACCTGCGTTTCGATGGGCGTGGCCACGGTCTGCTCCACCGTTTGGGCGTCGGCTCCGGTGTAGGTACCGGTCACCTGCACGACGGGGGGCGTGATGTCGGGGTACTGGCTGACGGGTAAACTCAGCAGCGCCAGCCCACCCAAGACCATGATGACGAGAGAGGCCACGATGGCAGTTACGGGCCGGTTGATGAACAGTTCTGCGAACATGAGAAAGAGAATTTCAAATGATTAACCAAGAGAATGACCAAACCGCGGGTGCAGCAAGGAACTGAACCAGAAAATTATTCGCTCCATTCTCACCACTCACTGATTGCTAACCCGGACTTTCTCGCCTTCCTTTATTTTCTGGGTGCCTTCCGTGACGACGATCTCCCCCTCCCGGAGGCCCTTTTTGACAATTACCTGGTGGTTGATGCGCGCACCGAGCGTTACTTTTTTCTGCGTCACCTTGCTGCTGTCGCCAACGACGAACACAAAATACTCGCTCATTTGCTCGGTCACGGCCTGGTAAGGAATGAGCAACTCCGGCTGGTTGGTGCTGTTTCTCACCCGCACGTTGCCATTGAGACCCACTTTCAATTGCCTTTCGGGGTTCGGGAACGCGACGCGAACGCGGAGGGTACCGGTCTGCGGGTCGATGGCGCGGTCGATGATGCGGACGGAACCGGGGTATTGGTGGCGGCTACCCCCGGCCAAAGCGAGGACAAACGTTGAATCGCGGAGCACGTCCGGCTGGTTTTGCAGCTTCAAAAAACGCGGAATCTCGGACTCGCCTACCTGAATATCGGCCGCAATCGGATTGTCGGAAGAGATGATGTTGAGCAGCATGGAGCCGGGGGCTACGGCCGCCCCGAGCCGCACCTGCGAGATGCCGATGGTGCCGTCCA
>JACMKY010000001.1 GCA_014379925.1 Cytophagales bacterium
GTGGACGGCCGTCAACGAGCGCGACGAACTGGGCGATGAGCTGGTGCCCGATTACATTACCGGGGTGAAAGAAGGGGGCTTCTACGGCTGGCCCTTTTCCTACTACGGACAACACGAGGATCCCCGGCGCCAGGGCGAACGCCCCGACCTGGTGAAACAGGCGATTGTGCCGGACGTGGCGCTGGGGGCGCACACCGCCTCGCTGGGACTGGCCTTCTACGACGGAAAAGCTTTTCCGGAAAAGTACCGCAACGGGGCGTTCGTCGGGCAGCACGGTTCCTGGAACCGCTCGGTGCTTTCCGGCTACAAGGTGGTGTTCGTGCCGTTCCGCGATGGTAAACCCGCCGGCCAGCCCGAAGATTTCCTGACCGGTTTCATCGCCAACCCGGAGAAGCAGGAAGTATACGGCCGTCCGGTGGGCGTTACGGTGCTGCCCGACGGTTCGATGCTGGTGGCCGACGATACCAGCAACACCATCTGGCGGATAAGCACCCCGTCGTAACCGCGGGTCCTTTTTGGGTTAACCGGGAAGTGCTGTACTAAATACGCACGAGGGTATCTGGATCATCTTAATTGGTCCGGGTACCCTTCGCTTTTGGGTAAGTTGGTTGAAAGCTGACGTCACAGCGTGGCCATGTCGATCACGAACCGGTAGTGCACGTCGCCCTTGATCATTCGCTCGTAGGCCCCGTTGATCTGGTTGATCGAAATTACTTCCACATCCGACATGAGGTTGTGTTCGGCGCAGTAGTCCAGCATTTCCTGGGTCTCTTGAATGCCCCCGATGAGGGAGCCCGCGATGCGCCGGCGCTTGAGAATCAGATTGAACGTTTGAATCTCGGGCGCTTCCGGGGGTACCCCCAGCAGGATCATTGTTCCGTCGAGGCGGAGCATCGCCAGGTACGCGTTCAAGTCCAGGGGTGCGGAGACGGTGTTGATGATGAAATCAAAGTAATTCTGGACGCCTTTCATGGCTTCCTCCTCGTTGGTGACTACGAACTTTTGGGCACCCAACGCTTTGGCGTCAGCCTCCTTTTTGGGGGAAGTACTCAGCACGGTCACCTCCGCGCCCATGGAAGCGGCCAGTTTTACGGCCATGTGGCCCAAGCCGCCCAAACCTAGCACCCCTACCCGGTGTCCCGGACCTACCTTCCACTGCCGCAAGGGAGAATACGTGGTGATGCCCGCGCACAACAGGGGAGCCACCCGCTCGGGAGCCAGTTTCTCGGAAATACGCAGCACGAAATCCTCGTTCACCACGATCCGATCCGAGTAGCCGCCGTAAGTGGGCGTTTTGCCGTCCATTTCCACGCTGTTGTAGGTGCCTACCCAGTGCACTTCGCAATACTGCTCGAAGCCTTGCGTGCAACTGGCGCACGTGCGGCAGGAATCCACCAGGCAGCCGACGCCGGCCAGTTCACCCTCCTTGAACTTGTTTACCTGCTCGCCTACCCGGGTGATCCGGCCGACGATCTCGTGTCCGGGCACCATGGGGAAAATCGAGCCGCCCCATTCGTCGCGCACCTGGTGGACGTCGGAGTGGCAAACACCGCAGTACTGGATGTCGATGGCCACGTCGTGGGGCCCCACTTCCCGGCGTTCGAAATCGAAGGGAGCCAGGGGTGCCTTGACTTCCTGCGCCGCGTATCCTTTTGCTGGAATCATAAAATTGAGTCTTGGTTGGGGAAATCAACTTCCTAACGAAGGTAAGCTTTCAAGGTTTGAAATTATTTAGGCTTGGCCGGGAAAC
>JACMKY010000021.1 GCA_014379925.1 Cytophagales bacterium
CCGACAAGCCGGAGGCGGTGGTGCGGATTTCGCCCGTCAGGCGCATGGCAATGAAGTCGCCCGGCAGCATGGCTTTGTGAATCCGGCCGTAGAGGTCCGGTTCGTTTTCCTGCACCCATTTCAGTTTGGAGGCGGTGAAGTTGCCGGGTGAGTTGAGCAGGTGAGAGAGGGCTTTTTCCGCTCCCAGGCGTTGAAATGCCGCTTCGCCGATGCCCACCGCCCGGCTGTCGCACCAGATAATGGACGGACGGAGCACCCGTTGCTGCGCGTCCACCAGCACCAAACCGTGCATCTGGTAGGAAATCCCGATGGCTTTCACTTGCCGCAGATCCGCGCCGGTTTGTTGTTGCAGGCGGGCCGTGGCGCGTTTCACGTTTTCCCACCACCCGTCGGGATCTTGCTCGGCCCAGCCCGGTTGCGGCGAATCGATTTTTTGTTCGGTGTCGGGTACGCCCACGGTCGCCACTGGTTGGCCGGAGGCGGCCTCCAGCAACGAAACCTTGATGAATGAACTGCCAATGTCGTAACCTAGTAAATACATGTTTTCTGGTTGAAGGAATAAAAGGTTTGAAATTGGGAAATTGAATCGGGAAAAGCAAAGTCCGGTCGGCAGCAACCATTCGGTTCCGTTTTTCCTTACCTTTGGTAAAAATACCGCCTCCGATGACGGCCATTGTTCTCAAGAGTTTCGTTTTCGACCGGATGACCGACGAAGAGTTCGTGGCATTTTGCCTGGAACAGCGGGAGCTCAAAGTTGAACGTACTTCCGAAGGAGAAATCATTCTGATGTCCCCCACTTTTTCTCAAACCGGCGAAACCAACGGCGAGGTTTTTTTTCAGTTAGCCCTCTGGAACAAAGCCGAGAAATCGGGTCGGGTATTTGATTCATCCACCGGCTTCACCTTACCCAACCAGGCCATGCGGTCACCCGATGCCGCTTGGATTGCCAACGAACGCTGGAATGCACTCACGCCCCGGCAGCGGAACAGCTTCGCCCCCATCTGCCCCGATTTTTTGGTCGAATTGAAATCCCAGTCGGATACGGTGGAGGATCTGATCAGAAAGATCCGCGGGGAATGGCTGCCCAATGGCTGTCGCCTGGCCTGGCTGATCGATCCGGACGAAGAGGAAGTGTACGTTTTCCGCGCCGACGGCAGCCAGGACGAAATCAGTGGCTTCGACGGGGTGGTTTCGGGCGAGACCGTTCTGCCCGGTTTCGAATTGGATCTGAAAGAGCTAAGGAGGTAGTAGGTAGTGCCTACGGAAAATGCCACTGCCTTGGGGAGCAGTGGCGGCCAGTAAAACCGGGTTTGATCCGCCTTTAAGGGATGCGCAACACTTTGCTGAACGCGTTGTCGTGGTTGAAGACCCGCACGACGTATTCGCCCCTTTCCAAAAAAGAGAAATCCATCTCTTTTACCCGCCTTGACACCCTCCGCAGGCGTTTGTTAAACACCACGGCACCCATCTTGTCGTTTACTTCGATGTTCACCGCCGACTTGGACACGTTTTCCATCCCGATCCGGAATCGGTCGTAGTCCGACCCGGCCAGGAAGATCACCCGCAGGGCTTCCCGGTCGGTACGGCCAACCCGGGAAATGGCCACGGGTTCGGTCAGGGGTTCTTCCGGTTGCGCGCTCATCTGGGCGTGAACGGGGTGGAGCAACGGGAGGGAAATCAGTGCGCCGAAGGTGATCAGGCAAACGAGCGGATTTTTCATTGGAGTGGTTGTTTAATTTAACTTTCCGAAGCGATGAAACAAAGGTTCGGACAACCGCCGGGCCTTCCATCACCCCGGGAAGGGGATTTTAGCGGACAAAAAACTGCCTTCTCAACCCATAAACATTCGTTGAGGTTACGCCGGCTGGTTGCAGCGGTAGTCGTTTCGGACGAGTGGCGCGGGCGGGCGCTGGGCGGCGGTGAGGGAGAATCACCGAATGGGGGACCGCAAAAAAGGCCCCGGATGCTCCGGGGCCTCAATAACCAGAAAAATCGGGTTGATGCGGGGATGCGGTTACCGGCGCCTGACGCCGCTCCCGTCACCAACTGGTTACACCAAAGTGGGTTTGGAATCCAGGTATTTCAGGAATTCGGCTTTCGTGCTTTCCTGCCGGAACTTTCCGCTGTAATGGGCCGTCACGGTGGCGCTGTTCACGTCGTTCACGCCCCGGGAAGAGACGCAGAGGTGTTTGGCGTCGAGCACGACCGCCACGTCTTCGGTCTGCAGCATCTCCTTCAATTCATTGGCAATTTGCACGGTAAGCCGCTCCTGCACCTGCGGGCGACGGGCGAAGTACTGAACTACGCGGTTGATCTTCGACAAGCCGATTACCTTTCCGCTGGAGATGTAGGCCACGTGGGCTTTCCCGTAAATGGGTACGAAGTGGTGTTCGCAGTTGGAGTAGAAAGTAATGTCCTTTTCCACCAGCATCTCCTCGTACTTGTACTTGTTTTCGAAGAGGGTAAGCTTGGGTTTATTGGCTGGATTGAGGCCGCTGAACACTTCCTTGACGTACATCTTGGCCACGCGACGGGGGGTTCCCTTCAGGCTGTCGTCGGTCAGGTCCAGGCCCAGCACGTGCATGATGGCCCGGAAGTTCTTTTCAATCAATTCGATCTTCAGGTCGTCGTCCATCTCGAAGGCGTCTTCGCGAAGGGGCGTATCGGTGAACGCGCTGTGGTGTTCGTCCCCGATTTCGTCGTCGGTAAACTCAATGGGCGGGGTATTCAACAAAGTTTCTTTCGGTTTCATAAAGTTTGATTTTCAATTCGAACTGAGGGTCAATTTTTTCCCGGAGGAGGTGGTAGATCACGATGGCAATGTTCTCCGCCGTGGGATTCAGGTCCCGGAACTCTTCGGTGTCCAGGTTCAGGTTTTTGTGGTCGAAACGGTCGGTGACGTGTTCCTTAATCAGGTCGCTGAGCACCTTCATGTCGATGACGTAGCCAGTTTCGGGGTCGGGATGGCCGTTCACCTGCACGATCAGGTCGTAGTTATGGCCGTGGTAGTTGGCGTTGTTGCACTTGCCGTAGACCCGCGCATTCTTCTCGTCGCTCCAGTGGGGGTTATTTAAGCGGTGAGCCGCGTTAAAATGTTCCTTGCGGAACACGGCTACTTTGGGTAAGCTCATCCAGATGAGTTTATGGGTAAGGAAGTTTATGAGTTGATGAGTCAGTGGGGGTGACCAGTTTACAACCCGGAATCCGCCTTCTTGTTCGATTCCCGCGGGGGAGCGTTGAACAAGAACCCGAAACCCCACCCACTTTACCCGGCAGAAGGCCATTAGCCGCTCGGTTGAAACGGACGACCGCCCTTTTTCGTTCGGTTCCGGGGCGAACCGGCCACGGGTAAACCACGCCTCCCCGACCCGGTCAGGCAGTGACTATGCGTCCCACATCCCAGCATTTTAACCTACCTTTGATAGTGGATAGTTTGATTGTCATAGTGAGTGGATAGTTTGAGTGTCATAGTGAGCGAAGTCGAACTAGCGAAGTCGAACTAGGATAGTCCATTGATCAGTGTCTCGTCAACACACCCTCATAAACTCATAAACTCACAAACTCATAAA
>JACMKY010000201.1 GCA_014379925.1 Cytophagales bacterium
CCCAGTAGGCCAGTGGACCGGCGATGAGCGTGGCCAACAAGACCAGTTGGATAAAATCCCTGGAAAGCAGCACCAGGAGGTCGGGCACGGAAGCCCCCAGCACTTTCCGCACGCCGATCTCTTTGGTGCGTTGGGCGGTGGTGAACAACGACAGCCCGAACAACCCCAGGCAGGCCACCAGAATGGCGAGACCGGCGAACAGCCCGAACACCTGCCCGAATTGCCGGTCCGTCCGGTACTGGGCGTTGAAACGTTCGTCGAGAAAAAAGTAGTCAAAAGGGCTTTCGGGGAAGGTTCGGTCCCAGGCTTTTTTCACCCCCGCGATGGTTTCCGTCAGGTTACCCGAATCAACCACCGTCGGATTCAGTTTGACGGCCAGGTAACCCGCGTCGCGGTAAGCATCATCCCAGAAAAACAGGATGGGATCGTAGCCCTTGTCCAGCGAATGGTGGTGGTAATTTTCGATCACGCCAACGATTTCCCATGTCGGTCCCGGGCCGCCTTGCGTGGTCACTCGCTGATGCACCGCCGCCTGCGCGCTGGCAAATCCAAGCTGTTTCCGGGCGGCTTCGTTGATGATGAGTTGGGTGTTCGCTTTGCTTTTCCGGTTTTGAGAAAAGGACCCGCCCGCCAGTAATTTCATGCCCAGTGCCTGAACCAGATTTTCATCGATTCCGAAATAAAAATACCGGGAAGCCAGTGGATTGGGGTCACCCGGTCGCTTAAAAGTCGTTGTGTTAAGCTCGTACATGCCGTTGCCGGGCAGACATTCGGAAATGCCAACTGTTTTGACCACTGCCAAGCGACTCAACTCATTCTTCAAGCTGGCGTAGCGGCGGGGCAGCAACGAATCCGCCGCTGCCGACCGGGGTGCGTACAGCACCATCGTCTGGTCAATGTTCATTCCCAGCGCCTGGCGCTGCATGAAACGGAGTTGCTGGTAAACCGTGACGGTGCCCGTGATCAACACCACGGTCGCCACGAACTGCCCCACGACCAGGCCTCGGCGGAGCGCTACTCCCCGCCGGGCGCGGCCAAGCCGGCCTTTCAGTACCGCCACGGGCTGAAAGCCCGACAGCACGAACGCGGGGTACGCGCCGGCCACCACCGCCCCGGCGATGAAAACCCCGATCCACCCCCACCAGTAAAGCGGTTCCGGAGCCTGCTGCGACAGCGGTTTGCCGGTAAGCGCATCCAGGAAAGGCAGCGAAAGCTGAAACAGCGTAAGTGCCAACCCGATGGCAAAGCAGTTGATCAGGAGTGATTCCAACAGAAACTGCTTCACCAGTTGCCCACGGCTGGAGCCGACGACTTTCCGGATGCCCACCTCCTTGGCCCGCTCCACCGAACGGGCGGTGGAAAGATTCACGTAATTGACCCAGGCGATGAGCAGGATGAGCACGCCCACCGTCAGCAGCAGGTACACCACGTGGATGCTGCCGTTGGGTTCGGCCTCGAACGTCTTTTGGGAACGCAAGTGAATATCGGACAAAGGCTGGATTTCCAATTGCTGCGGAAAACTCGCGTCCTTCAAATATTTCCGGGTGAAAGAAGTCATCTTGGCCGCCAGTTGCCGGGGATCAGCTTGTTCCTTTAGCAGTACGTAGACGTAGTCGTTGTTGCCGTTCCAGCCGTACGACCAGCCGCCCCAACCGTGCGCAAGCGCCGTGGCGTAGGAAACCAGCATATCCAGGTGCAGGTGCGTGTTGGCGGGCATATCCCGCATCACGCCCGTCACGGTCAGCGTTTCCCGGTGGTAGCCATCGTTGTAGCGGAGGACTTTTCCCATCGGATTCGCGTTCCCGAAATACTTCCGCGCCGCCGACTGGGAGACGACCACGGCGGAAGGGTTTTGCAAGGCGGTTCGGGCGTCGCCCCGGAGCAGGGGCAAGGAGAACAAGGTCAGGAAGTGCGCACTGGCCACGGCCAACTGGTTCTCCCGGAACCGCACGTTACCGTAGGAGACGACGCACTTGTCCCTCAGCCGGAGGTGGGTATAATCCACTACTTCGGGGAGGTCGGCTGCCAGGGCGGGTCCCGCCGCGTTGTAACCGCAAGCGTCCTGAATCCAGGCGGTACCATCCCAGGATTTCTGGGAAACCCGGTAGATCCGGTTGGCGTTCGCGTGACGGTCGTAGCTCCGCTCGAAGCTTACGTACTGCAAAATCAG
>JACMKY010000202.1 GCA_014379925.1 Cytophagales bacterium
CCGCCACTGGAATGATTGCTTTAATCATGCGTGAGTTCGGTGGCTGGTTCGGATTGCGGACGGGCGGATAGTAAACGAATTTTTCGTAATTTTCGGTGCGTTGATTTCGTCAAGGGGGCATGAAAAAAGTATTCTGGTGTTGCTGGCTGTGGTGGTTGCCGCTGGTGGCCGTTTCCCAACCGGTGGCGGTCATCCGACTGCCGGCGCTGGAAAAGCTGCTCAATCAACCGAGCGATACCACCTACATCCTTAATTTCTGGGCGACCTGGTGCGGACCCTGCATCAAGGAGCTTCCCTATTTCGAAGAACTGAACGCAATATACGCCGGAAAAAAGATAAGGGTAATCCTAATCAGCACCGACTTCGCCTCGAAGCTGGAAGAAAAAGTGAAACCTTTCGTTCAGAAAAGGAGTCTGAAATCGACCGTATTGTTGCTCAACGAGCCGGACCAGAACGCGTGGATCGATCGGGTGGACAAAAACTGGTCAGGAGCGATTCCGTTTACCCTGATGATCAACAACGGGAAGAAACGGCGGAAAGCCTTTGAAAAAGAATTCACCCGGGCGGAACTGGAAACTGAAGTAAATGCTTTCCTGCGTTGAGTGTCCGGCTTTACGGGCTTTCAACCCCCCGTGAGATTGGTGAAAAAGATTCCATTTTTCAAAAAGATGGAATCCCTGGGTTATGACTAAGTTTGGGAGTAGCGTCGGTGCATTGCACCGACGGATGAGCTGTTAACTTGACCCGTTATGAGAAAGTCAATTTTTTCTTCCCTTGCCCTGGTGATATTTCTAGTCGCTGGCACTCCCTTCTTGAACGGCTACGCCTGGGTAATGCCATTCCCGGCCGCACGACAATTCCTCCCGGAAGGAGGTTACCAAGTGGGCGATCAAGCCCGGGATTTCAAGCTGAAAAACGTAGACGGCAAGCTGGTTTCCATGGCCGATAATTCCAAAGCCAAAGGCTACATCCTCGTGTTTACCTGCAATACCTGTCCGGTTTCGCAGGCCTACGAAGACCGAATCATCGCCTTGCACACGCAGTATGCCGCCCAGGACTACCCCGTGATTGCCATCAACCCCAATGACCCGGCCGTTGCCGCCGGCGATTCGTTCGACAACACCAAAAAACGGGCGGACAGCAAAGCGTACGCTTTCCCGTACCTGACCGACGAAACCCAGGAGGTTGCTAAAGCGTACGGTGCCCGGAGCACCCCGCACGTATTCATTGTCAGCCGGAAGGCCGAAAATTTCGTGATAGAATACACCGGTGCCATCGACAACAACGCGGAAGACGCCGGGAGCGCCACCAAAAAATACGTGGAGGCCGCGATGACCGATATTCTGGCGGGCAAACCCGCTGCCATCCACTCCACCAAAGCCATCGGTTGCTCCATCAAGTGGCGAAAAGACAATTGATAATTGTCAACGACCAACGGCTGATTGTGCGTGCGTACTGGCTGTTGGTTGATTGCTGATCATTGAAAAGAAAATGCTGGAAAATATCTCTGATGACCGGGCCCGCCAGTTACTGGCTTTCGACCGCTTGCTCACTATCATGGACGAGCTGCGCGAAGGATGTCCCTGGGACAAGAAGCAGACGATGGATACCCTGCGTCACCTGACCATCGAAGAAACGTACGAGTTGTCCGACGCCATCCTGGAGAAGGACCTGCCGGAAATCCGCAAGGAGTTAGGCGACTTGATGCTGCATTTGGTTTTTTACGCCCGCATCGCTTCCGAGTCCGGCGCTTTTGACATCGGTGACGTGCTCCGTGGAATCGGCGACAAGCTCATTCGCCGGCATCCGCACATTTATGGCGACGCCCGGGCGGATACCGAAGAGGCGGTCAAGCAGAACTGGGAACAGATCAAGCTCAAGGAAGGCAACCCATCCGTGCTGTCGGGCGTGCCCGCTTCTTTGCCCGCGTTGGTGAAGGCCATGCGCATTCAGGAGAAGGCCAGGGGAGCGGGCTTCGATTGGGAAGAAAAGGAACAAGTGTGGGAAAAGGTCCGGGAGGAAATGGAGGAGTTTGAGCGCGAACTCAAGCCGGTTGGCAACGTGAACGCGGCAGCGGACGCGGAAAAAGCCGAAGCCGAATTCGGGGACCTGTTGTTTTCACTGGTCAATTACGCCCGGTTCGTCGATTTGAATCCGGAAACGGCCCTGGAAAGGACCAACAAGAAATTCATCAAACGATTTACTTACCTGGAAGAGCAGGCCCGGAAAGAGGGCCGTCAACTCAAGGATATGACCCTGGCCGAGATGGACGTGCATTGGGAGCGGGCCAAGCGGTTATGAGCAGTCGTAGGGCTATGCTACCTAATACAAAGCAAGACTGATCGACGTCCAGAGCTTGTAGTCGATAAGCAATGAGCGTCGGTTGTTTCCATTAAGCGGCATTCCGCCTGCGTGTTTAGCAGCTGGATCCCGGTCGTCAGCCTTCAAGTTTCTTCTCAACGCTTCCTGATGCGCGTCAAAAAAGAAAGGCGGTGTAGATCTACACCGCCTTTCTTTTTTCAATACGTGTTGCCCTTAAATGCCTGAATGCTGAGCGCTGGCTTCGTTCCTACATCTCGAAGGCGTAGTAATATTTGCCGGGATAGTCCGGATAGACCCCCTGTAGCGTTACTCCGTCTTCGTTGCCCCGCTTGCCTTCAAGAATTTGGTTTAATTCCTTTACCGAACGAACCGGTTTGCCGTCGGCTTTGGTGATGATGAAACCTTCGCGCATATCGGTTTGGTTTTTCAACTTACCGGGTGCCAGCTTAGCTACCTTTACGCCGCTGGTCAGTCCCAGCTCCTTTTTTTCCTTGTCCGTCAACTCCTGGAAACTGGCACCCAGCACACTGGTGGATTCCGCTTTGGCTTCTTTGGCTTCTTCCCGACGTACGAGATCGTTGTTGCCCGCGCGGTTCTTGAGTTCCACCCGGATGTTTTGCTCCTTGCCTTCCCGGTTCACGGTAGCAACCACGGTCTCCCCGGGTTTGTGACGGCCGATCAACTCCTGCAATTCGGCCGAACTCCGCACCAAAGCACCGTCGATCTTCACGATTACGTCGCCCTTCCGGATGCCCGCGGCCTTGGCCGAGCCACTTTCAACCAGATCGGATACGTAAACGCCCTCGTAGATATTCAGGTTCAACTTACTGGCAAGCTTACCGTTCATGTTCTGAATGTTCACCCCCAGGTAACCCCGTTGCACCGCTCCGTACTTCACCAAGTCTTCGGACACCTTTTTGACCAAGCCAGCCGGTACCGCAAAAGAATACCCGGCGAACGTTCCGGTGGGCGTGGCAATGGCCGTGTTGATGCCGATGAGTTCGCCTTCCAGGTTCACCAGTGCGCCCCCACTGTTGCCGGGATTTACGGCAGCATCGGTTTGGATGAACGATTCAATTGACGTGCTTATCTGGGGTTTGGAGGGGTCTTCATTGTAGGCTCGCTGGCGTTCGCGCTGGCTCAGAATGCCGATGTTCCGTCCTTTGGCACTGACAATGCCCGCCGTCACAGTCGATTCGAGGTTGAAGGGATTACCTACGGCCAGTACCCACTGTCCCACCTTCACGTCGTCGGAGTTGCCCAACAACAGGAAAGGAAGGTTATTGGCCTTGATCTGCAGAACGGCCAGGTCGGTCGTGGGATCGGTGCCGACCACCCGGGCCTTGAAGGTCCGCTTGTCGTACAAAATCACCTCTACTTCACTGGCGTCTTCCACCACGTGGTTGTTGGTGATGATGTACCCGTCATTGCTGAAAATAACCCCGGAGCCGGAAGCCTGTTGCTTTTGGGGACCGCCGCCCCCCTGACCGCGGAAATCTTCCCCGAAGAAATCCCGGAAAATATCGGGTAATTGCTGAGATTCCGACGCCGAACGATTGGAGACCATCGTCGATTGAATGTGTACCACGGCCGGCGTGGTTTTTTGGGCCGCGAAAGTAAAATCCACCGGCAATGCCCCGGGACCGGCCGGACGGGGGTCGGCGGAAGAACGGGAAACCGTCGGATTCAGGCGGTCCGACGTGAACTGCGTGATGCCCGGGTTCGATGCTTCGGTAAAGACTACTTCGCGTTTGTCAAAACCAGCTAACTTGTAGGTTCCCAGCGTAATGCCACTGCACAGGAGCCCTACCAACACGTACGATTTTGCGTTTTTCATAGTTTACTAAGTGGTTGGGGTCTTAATTTTATTTGAAAACGAGCGGGAGGATGATCTTGTCATCCTCCCACCGCATTATTAACAAACTTTAACTAAAGCAACGCGGGCTCCCGTTGGTTGGGCTGCTTCAGGCCACTTCAATGGCCCGGGCCGGTTTCACTTTGGCTTCTTCGCGCTTGGGCAGGGAAATGCGCAACACACCATCCACGTAGGAAGCACCGATCTTTTCGGTATCCACGCTCAGGGGAAGCGTAAAGCTACGTTGAAACGAACCGTAATTAAACTCCCGGCGGGTGTGCTTCCCGTTGGTGTTTTCCTGGTTGGTTTCGGTTACCGCGGAAATCGTCAATTGGTTGTGGTTTACGTTTAACTTGAAGTTCTCCTTCTTCAAGCCAGGAGCCGCTACTTCAACGCGAAGTTCATCTTCGCTTTCCACCACGTTAACGGCCGGCAGGGTGCCGTGAAAATGGTTACTCAATACATCACTCAGGTCCCGGCTGAGGAAGCTTTCCATCAGGTTGGGGAGGTTGCTGTTTACTCTTCTGATCAGGGTCATCGCTGTGTAAGATCTGGTATGGGTTGAAAGATAAAAACGAACTACGTTTTCTCTTTTGACAAACCTTATACCAAGCACTCACTCCATCCCAAATGCCCATTCAAACAACGGAATATGTGACAAAAAGTCTTTAAACGGACTTTCCATAGGCACTTGTCGGACAATATGGCTTGGAAACCGAAAGAACCGCGCTTTTTCAATCCGCTTTTTGTTGCGTTTTACGGGGTACTGACCCAAAGGTTAAGAACGACCAGGAAAATCGAATGGCCTCCCCGAAGAAGATCAAGTCGGTTTGATTTCAATGTCTTCCCCTTGCTGATTGCGGAACTTGAAATCGGGCAAGCCCAGGGAGGTATCCTGTTCGAGCTTTACCCAGGTTTTGTACCGGAAAAACCACTTCACCCGGCGGGAGGGAAAACCCGTCGTAAAATAGGCGTGCAGAAAAGGGTGTAATACGATGGTTACCCCCTTTTCGTTTTGCTTGCCCACAATGTAATCAAGGTTGTGCTCGAGCTGGTCAGAAACGAGCACGCTGGCGGTGATCTTACCGGTTCCACCGCAGGTAGGACAGGTTTCCCCGGTCGTAATGTTGAGTTCCGGCCGAACCCTTTGCCGCGTGATTTGCATGAGGCCGAACTTGGAGAGCGGCAGGATGGTGAACTTGGAGCGGTCGTTTTTCATCTCCTCCTTCATCTTGTCCTGGATCATTTTTTTGTTCTCCAGCTTTTTCATGTCGATGAAGTCGATCACGATGATGCCGCCCATGTCGCGCACCCGGAGCTGGCGGGCAATTTCCTTGGCCGCTTCCATGTTCACGCTCACCGCCGTGGCTTCCTGATCGGATTCAGTGTTGGATTTGTTGCCGCTGTTTACGTCGATGACGTGCAGGGCCTCCGTATGCTCGATGATCAGGTACCCACCGGCGGGCAGGCTCACCGAACGGCCGAACAGCGACTTGAGCTGCTTTTCAATGCCCAATCCCTCGAATATTTTGTTCTTACCGTTGTAGAGTTTCAGGATCTTTTCTTTGTCGGGGGCAATGGTGCGGATGTACGACCGGATTTCGTCGTAGGTATCCTTGTCATCCACCGTGATGCTGTCGAAGCTCTCGTTGAGCATGTCCCGCAGCATGGACGAGGCGCGGCTCATCTCCCCGATGATCTTCTCTTTCGGCTTCGCCTCAGTCAGTTTCTTGAAACCTTCCTCCCACTTTTCCAGCAGGTTGTTCAGGTCGCGGTCCAGTTCGGCAACGTCCTTCCCTTCGGCCACCGTGCGGACGATGATGCCGAAGTTGGGCGGCTTGATGGAAGAGAGCAACCGCAACAAACGGGTTCGTTCTTCCTTGTCGGTGATCTTCTTGGAGATGTTGACGGAATTCGCGAAGGGCACCAGCACGATGTAGCGACCAGCAATCGAAATTTCGCAGGACAGCCGAGGACCTTTGGTGGAGATGGGTTCCTTCACCACCTGCACCAGCACGGGCTGGTTCTTTTGCAACACCCCGGATACCTTGCCGAACTTGTCCGTCTCGGGTTCCAGCTTGAACCCGTTGAGCCGGAAGGTCTGTTGCCGTTTGGCAACGGTGTCGCGGGTGTACTTGTTGAGTGAAAGAATGTTTTGACCCAAATCCTGGTAGTGAAGAAAACCGTCTTTCTCGTACCCGATGTCTACGAAGGCGGCATTCAGGCCGGAACTCAGTTTTTTGACGGTACCCAGGTAGATATCACCGACGGTAAAACTGTTTTCGCTTTCTTCCAGGTGGTATTCAACAATCCTTTTGTCTTGTAAGAGGGCTATCCTTCCACCCTTTTGAGTAGAATTGATAACTAATTCGTTACTCAAGATGATTCACGAGTTAGAGGGTGAAATAAAACGGAAGGTACCCGTGCGAGTGACGGGTACGGTTGGAAAAAAACACTCCGTAGAAATAAACAAAACCTGACCCGAAAAGTGCACGACTTTCGTAGTCAGGAAAGAAACATTCCGGAAAGCAGAAGGGCTACTTCTTCTTGTGGCGGTTTTTTCTCAATCGTTTCTTCCGCTTGTGAGTGGCAATTTTGTGTCTTTTTCTTTTCTTACCGCAGGGCATAACACGAAGTCTTTAAAGTGATTAATCCAGTTTTTGCAGGTATTCCGTCGCCGAGGCCAGTATGGCCGGGTCGGTTTCCCTTTGTTTCACTAGGGTAAAGAGCCGTTTTGCCTCTTGCTTGCGACCCGTTTCCGCGTAACTCACTCCCAGGTAGAACTGGGCCTGCCCGTTGTCCGGGTTCAATTCAATGATTCGCTCGAACCGTTCGATGGCTTTGTCGTACTGCCCGGAACGAATGGAAAGCAGCCCCAGGTTGAACAGCGCCAGTTCGTAATCGGGGTCTTCAGCGATCACCTCGCGCAACAACGCGATTCCCTGCATCGGATTATCGGAAGTGACGTAGGTCATCGCCATTTTGGCCTTCGCCTCCAGGAAGTCCGGACGAATGGCCAGCACCTTCTGATAGTACCCCCTGGCTTTCTCCCCCAGTTGGGTCGCCCTTCCGGCGTCGGCGGCAAAACCGAAGGCATCGTAGTAGCCATTTGCGGTCTGAAGCAGGTTGGCTTCAGTGGGCTCCAGGGTGGCAACGACTTCCCAGTACCGGGCCGCGCTGTCTGGTTTACCCAGGCGGGCGAAGGCGACCGCCAGGGAATCGGCAAATCTACCCTTTTTTTCTTTATCCGCACTGGTCAGGTACGCAGTTCTCAGTCGGTCAACGATTGCCGCCTGCTCAGCGGAGAGAGGGACAACGGGGTGGTCTGCCGAGCCAATGGCGGAATCGGGGACGGATTGATTGAGGGTAATTCCCCGGGATTGCTTTGCTTCGTCATCCACGATAACCTTCGGCAAACGGTACAGTGCCCCCGTCAGGGCGCCGGCCGACACCAGTGCAACAACCATGGATTTCTTCATTCGGATAGGAATATGCGCTCGGAAGGAAACGGTGGGCCACAAAGGCTACCTGCCCGCCTCAGTCCGCCGACGCTTTTAGCTTGTCGCTCGACTTCACCTTTTCGACGAACACCTTGGCGGGCTTGAAACTGGGTACGTAGTGCTCTTCGATCACCATAGCGGTGTTTTTGGAGATGTTCCGGGCCGTTTTCCGGGCCCTTTTCTTGTTGACAAAACTGCCGAATCCCCTTACGTAGATGTTTTCCCCCTTGGACATCGAGTTTTTCACGACCGTGAAAAAAGCCTCGACCGTGCTGGACACGTCGGCCTTGTCAATGCCGGTCTTATCGGCTATTTCCGAAATTACTTCTGCCTTCGTCACTTTGCTTGAGGTTTAAAGTTTAACACACCCGATGACTCTTCTGAAAGCCCGATATTTCCTTTTGAATGAGACGGTAACGTAAAAAAACGGAGGACAAAGCTAAACCTTCATTTTCTAACTTAAAAACAAATCCCGAAAATTGTCCGATATTTTCGATTGAGTGCCACGGTAACCGGGACCTCCGGTGCACCGCACTTCGCGTTCGGGTACGCATCCGGGTGAGTGGTCTGGTAAGTGGACCCGCAATTTCTGAACTAATTGTCTGTAACGTGGTTAAGAAAGACAAGGTTTTCTTTCAATCGGTTATTTTACCCTGATCATCCCGTTTTTCTTTGGACAAACAGCTCTTCTCCCAGCAGTTGATTGGGTGGTACCAGCGCCACCACCGCGACTTGCCGTGGCGGCGCACGAAAAACCCGTACTGCATCTGGCTTTCCGAAATCATTCTGCAACAAACCCGCGTAAAGCAGGGACTTCCGTATTACCTCCGGTTTGTGGAAGCCTTTCCCACCGTGCAATCCCTGGCCAACGCCGAAGAGCGGGACGTGTTGCGCTTGTGGCAAGGATTGGGTTATTATTCCCGCGCCCGCAACCTGCACCAAACGGCCAAACTCGTTGCCAACGAACACCGGGGCGTTTTTCCGGGCCGGTACGCGGAACTGCTGATGTTGAAGGGGGTAGGTACCTACACCGCCGCCGCCATTGCTTCGTTTGCCTTCAATGAAAAGACGGCGGTGCTGGACGGCAACGTTTTCCGGGTATTGGCGCGGGTATTCGGCGTGGAAACCGACATTGCCAGCAACGAAGGAAAGCAGGTGTTTTCCCGACTCGCCACGGACTTGCTCCCCGACGCGCTGACCGACGTCTACAACCAGGCCATTATGGAATTCGGGGCGGTGCAGTGCACGCCCGCCACGCCCGACTGCCTGTTCTGTCCCCTCAACCGGGATTGCCAGGCCAACCTGACCGGACGCCAGCACCGCCTGCCCGTCAAGAAGAAGAAGGGGAACGTCCGGGAACGGTACTTCCATTACCTGGTTCTCCGGCAGGGAGACGCGGTGCACCTGAAGGAGAGACCGGAAAAAGACATCTGGCGGGGATTGTACGACTTCTACCTCAAAGAAGCCCCGGCGATGCGGACGCTGGACGACCTGGCGGGGGAGGAAGACGTGAAGGAACTGCTGGCCGCCGCGGTGGTAGAGAAGGAATCAGCCGTTTTCACGCACGTACTGACGCACCAGCGCATCCGGGCGAAGTTCTGGCACCTGCGGTTACCGCCGGGAGCGTCGCCCGCCGTCGCCGGACCATTGCGCTTTTATTCCCCCCAGGAAATCAACGCGTTGCCCAAGCCGATTTTAATCGCCAATTATTTGAACCGGCCGTTTTTTTGATTATCTTGGGACCTTTGCAAACCTTGTCCGGGCGGCTGGTTACCTCTTCCACCATTCTCCAACTTCTAAACCCAAAGCGTACGATTATGGCCGGTGTAAACAAAGTAATTCTGGTGGGCAATCTGGGCAAGGACCCGGAAGTGCGGCACCTGGAAGCCGATAAGAAGGTTGCCAAATTTACCCTGGCCACCACCGAAGCATACCGGGACCGGAACGGACAGCGCGTTGAGAACACGGAATGGCACCACGTGGAATTCTGGGGACCCGTCACCGAAGTGATCGAGAAATACCTCAAGAAGGGAAGCCAGGTGTACGTGGAAGGAAAACTCCGCACCCGTTCTTACGAAGACAAGGAAGGCGTGAAGAAGTACGTGACGGAAGTGATCGGTCAGAACCTAACCCTGATCGGTGGTAAACCCTCCGAAGGCGAAGGCACGGGCGGGTACGGTGAAACAACCGCCAAGGGCGGCCGGGTGAACGAGTCCGCTCCGTCATCCGTGGTAGCCGACAACGACGCGGATGATCTGCCCTTCTGACCGGGCGGATTGACCCTCACGCAACGAAACCGATTTTGGAAACCACCCTCGATACCGGCGACCCTCTTTCGCGCTGGCTGCTTCCGTGGCAGCCGTTCAGCGAGGTGTCGCTACCGGCAACGGCCAACGGAACGCTGCTGCCGGTAGCACCGGTACCCCTCCTTCTGGCCTCCGTTCTGGTCGGGCTGCTGATCCTCTCGGCGGTCATCTCCGGGGCGGAGGTCGCTTTTTTCTCCTTGTCGGCCGACGAACGCGCCCGGTGCCGCCAGGGGGACGACCGGGGCGTTCGGATCGCCGCTCTCCTGGACAACCCCGGCCATTTGCTGGCCATCCTGCTGATCGGAAACTACTTCTTCAATTTTCTGTTCGTTCTCCTGGCGGCCTACCTGACCCGGGGCGCACTCGGTCAGGTGGGCCCGCAAGGAGCCGCCCTGGCGGTTGCCGTCACCCTGCTGTTGGTCTTTCTGGGCGAAATCACGCCCAAGGCCTACGCCCGTCCGGGGCGTCTCCGCTTCGCGCGGCAGACGGTACGTCTGGTGGAGGCACTCTCGGTTGGCTTCCAACCGTTGGCGTGGCTGCTGCTGAGGCTGAGCAAGGCGGTGGAGGAGCGGGCGCAGCGCAAGGGATACAAAATGACGGTGGAGGACCTTAACCTGGCGCTGGAAACGACTACCGGCGGACCCACCACGGAGGAAGAAAAGGAAATCCTGAAGGGAATCGTCAATTTTGGTACCATCTCGGCCAAACAGATTATGCGCTCCCGGATGGACATCACGGCCTTTGACGTGCAAAAGAACTTCCACGAACTGATGGATAAAATCAACAAGTTCGGCTATTCGCGCATCCCCGTCTACCGCGACACCATTGACCGCGTCGAAGGAATCTTGTACATCAAGGAACTACTGCCCTACCTCGACCAGGACGAACGTTTTGAGTGGCAGAAGTTGTTGCGGCCCGGCTTTTTCATTCCCGAAAACAAAAAGATCGATGACCTGCTGTACGACTTTCAGGAAAAGCGCGTTCACATGGCCATTGTGGTGGATGAATACGGAGGCACCAGTGGATTGATTACGCTGGAGGACATCATCGAGGAAATTGTGGGCGAAATCCACGATGAGTTCGACGAAGACGACCGGCTCTACAGCCGGGTGGATGACCGGACGTACCTGTTCGAAGGCAAAATCTCAATCAACGATTTTTGCAAGGTGTTGGAGGTAGACGGCAGCGTTTTCGACGAAGCGAGGGGAGAAAGCGAATCCCTGGCGGGGCTCTTGCTGGAGTTGTTTTCCCGGCTTCCGCGCTCCGACGAACAAATCAGCTACCGGTCTTTCACCTTCCGCGTAATGTCGGTGGATGCCAAGAAGATCCGGAAAGTGAAGGTACAGATCGGACAACCGGACAAAACGCCCCGTTCCGACGCGGTGGCTCACAAAGCGAGAAGGGCAAATGGGTAAGGGGCGATCGTCAATGGCGGATAATCCAGAATGATGATTCGTGGGATGATTCCTGAATCGTCGATGGTGGACCACTGGCTGTCGACGGGGGACTGTCCACCATTACCCGAAAAAAAATTAAATTTGCGGAAAGGACGCTGCCGGAGCGGCGCCCTCACCAACTGGCATTCTCAAAGCATTCACGTATGTTGAGTATAATCACCAAGCTGTTCGGAACAAAGTCGGACCGGGATATCAAAGTCCTGACGCCCTACGTGGCAAGAACCAATGAAGCGCACGCCCAGCTTACGTCGCTTTCGGACGACGAGCTGCGGGAGAAGACCCGGGAACTGCGCGGGTTGATTGGGGAGCGTCTGAAGGAGTCGGACGATACGCTGGCCTCGCTCCGGGCCAAAATCGAGGAAAATCCTGAACTCGATATCAACGAGAAGGAAGGTGTTTTCAATCAGATTGACAAGCTGGAGACGGAACGCAACAAGCAGCTGGAAGTAGTCCTGCTCGAAATCCTGCCCCCCGCTTTTGCCCTCATCAAGGAGACGGCCCGCCGCTTCAAGGAAGTCGGCCGGTTGGAAGTGACTGCCACGCCGCACGACCGGGCCCTGGCCGTCCGCAAGAAGAACGTGGAAATCACGGGCGACCGGGCCACCTGGCACAACCGGTGGATGGCCGCGGGCAACGAGATCGTCTGGGACATGCTCCACTACGACGTGCAGCTCATCGGCGGGGTGGTGCTCCACCAGGGTAAGATCGCGGAAATGGCGACGGGCGAAGGAAAAACGCTGGTGGCCACGTTGCCGGCCTTTCTCAACGCCCTGGCCGGCAAGGGAGTGCACATCGTGACCGTCAACGATTACCTGGCCAAGCGCGACTCCGAGTGGATGGCTCCGCTGTTTGAATTCCACGGCATGCTGGTGGATTGCATCGACAAGCACGAGCCCAATACCCAAGCCCGCCGAAATGCCTACCTGGCCGACGTCACTTACGGTACCAACAACGAATTCGGGTTCGATTACCTGCGCGATAACATGGCCCGCAGCCCCGAGGACCTGGTGCAGCGCAAACACCACTACGCCATGGTGGACGAGGTGGATTCGGTCCTGATCGACGACGCCCGGACGCCCCTCATCATCTCCGGCCCCATTCCCCGCGGCGACGAGCACGAATTTTACGAGCTCAAACCCCGCGTGTCGCGGGTGGTGGACGCGCAACGGAAGATAATCAACGAATTCCTCAACGAGGCAAGAAAGAAGATCGCCGCCGGGGACGAGGGCGAAAAAGGGGGAGGATTGGCCCTGTTCCGGGCGTACCGGGGCTTGCCCAAGAGCAAGCCCCTCATCAAGTTCCTGAGCGAGACGGGCAACCGGACCGCGATGCAGAAAACCGAGAACTACTACCTGCAGGATCACAGCAAAATGATGCCGGAAGCGGATGCGCCCCTGTACTTCACCATCGACGAGAAAAACAACCAAATCGACCTCACCGAGAAGGGCATCGACTTCATTACCGGGGAGGGGGAGGATCCGAGCCTGTTCATTCTGCCCGACATCGGCGGGGAGATTGCCAACATCGAGAATGACCGGGTCCTTTCCGACCAGGACCGACTGCACCGCAAAGAGACTTTGATCTCGGATTATACCGTTAAGACGCAGCGCATTCACACCATCAACCAGTTGCTGAAGGCGTATACGCTCTTCGAAAAGGACGACGAATACATCATTGTGGAGGGAAAGGTGAAGATCGTCGATGAGCAGACGGGCCGGGTGATGGAGGGCCGCCGCTACTCCGACGGTCTGCACCAGGCCATTGAGGCCAAAGAGAACGTGAAAGTGGAAGAAGCCACCCAGACTTACGCCACGGTTACCCTGCAAAACTATTTCCGGATGTACCACAAGCTGGCCGGTATGACGGGTACGGCCGAGACGGAGGCGGGCGAATTCTGGGAAATCTACAAGCTAGACGTAGTGGTGATTCCCACCAACAAGCCCAGTGTTCGCAAGGACCAGGAGGACAAGGTGTTCAAGACGGTGCGGGAGAAGTATAACGCGGTGGCCGACGAGATTGTAAGCCTGACCGAAGGGGGCCGCCCGGTGCTGGTGGGCACCACTTCGGTGGAAATCTCCGAACTCCTCAGCCGCATGCTGGCCATCCGCAAAATCAAGCACCAGGTGCTCAACGCCAAGTTCCACCAAAAAGAGGCCGAAGTCGTTGCCGAAGCCGGCAAGCCCGCCACGGTAACCATCGCCACCAACATGGCCGGCCGGGGTACGGACATCAAGCTGACGCCCGAATCGAGGTCGGCCGGCGGGTTGGCCATCGTGGGTACGGAACGGCACGAATCGCGGCGGGTGGACCGTCAGTTGCGGGGCCGCTCCGGTCGCCAGGGCGACCCGGGTACCTCCCAGTTCTTCGTGAGCCTGGAAGATAACCTGATGCGCTTGTTTGGTTCGGACCGCATCGCTAAGTGGATGGACCGGATGGGCCTGGAAGAGGGGGAGGTGATCGAGCATTCCATGATCACCAAGTCCATTGAAAGGGCGCAGAAGAAGGTGGAAGAAAACAATTTCGGCATCCGAAAGCGCTTGCTGGAATACGACGACGTGATGAACTACCAGCGCGAAGCGATCTATACCCGCCGCCGCAACGCGCTCTTCGGCGATCGCCTGGCCCTGGATACCGCCAACACCCTCTACGATACCTGCGAAGACCTGATCAACAACCACCAGGGCGAATACGACAACCTCAAGCTGGCAGTAATCAGCGTGCTGGGCCTCGATACCCGAATTACCCGGGAGGAATTCGAAAAGCCCAACGTAGCCCAGTTGACGGTTACGCTGTACCGCGAGGCCGATGGGCATTACCGGGAGAAAAATCAGCGGATCGCTGCCCAAGCCCTGCCCGTTTTGAAGGATGTACTGACGCAGAAGGGAACGACGGTGGAGGAAATTGTGGTTCCCTTCGGGGAAGGATTGCGTCAGATGGGGGTGGTGGCGAACTTGCGAAAAACCGTGGAAACCGAAGGCCGGGAACTGACCCGGGAGATGGAAAAGGCCATCACGCTCGCCATCATCGACCAGGAATGGAAAGAACACCTCCGCGACATGGATGACTTGAAACAATCGGTCCAGAATGCGGTGTTCGAGCAAAAGGATCCCCTGCTGGTGTACAAGTTCGAGTCGGTGGAGTTGTTCAAACGCTTCGTGAGCCGGGTCAACCAGGACACCATTTCCTTCCTGATGAAGGCTGACATTCCCACCCAGAATCCGGGCCAGAATCCGGAACCGGGGCGGGAAGCCCCCCGTCAGCCGAAGCGCGTTCCTCCCGCGCCCAAGCTGCAGACCAACAAGGCCGAAGCCGCCTCCACGCTCGCCGAAGACCACGAAACGACCGCGCTGACGCTCCCGCCGCCGGAGAAGACTGCTCCCCTCCGTTCGGACAAGATCGCCAACCGCAACGACCGCGTATCCGTGCAGTACCGCGACGGCCGGGTGAAGCGCGATGTGAAATACAAGACTGTGGAGGAGGATGTCCGCAATAACCGTTGCGTTCTGATCGAATAGGAGGATAGCCATGAAGAAAGGACTTTGGGTTATTGCCGTACTGGCGCTGCTGGCGGCTTGCGGCCGGAAGACGACGCCCACCATCAGCAGCACCTCCGACATCAACCGGTTTCAGGAGGACCTGTCGGCCGTGCGGCCCAAATACGGGGTGGCGACGGGAAATCCCACGGAAGCGAAGCCGGAAAAACCCGGCGGGTCCGTTGTCGGGAAAAGTAGCCTGGACGTGACCCGGAAAGTGGATGCCCTGCTCGATACGATGGCGGTGCGCAATAAGAACATTCGGTATGCCCAGGGTTACCGCGTTCAGATCTACGTGGGCAGCAACCGCCAGGAGGCGGAGACGGTTAAGACGGCCGCTTATCAATTGTTTCCCGACCTCAAACCCTACCTGATCTACGCCCAGCCCGTTTACCGGGTAAAAGCCGGCGATTTTCTGGACCGGGTGGAAGCGGAAAAATACTACGTGGGCTTCAAAGCGCAGTACCCGAACGCCATCGTGGTTCCGGACCGGGTAGAACTCCGGCGGAACGGGGCCGGGAATTAAAAAGCGGTCGGATCTACCCCGTTGACAAACCCGTTTTTTGTTGCTTTTTCTTTTTTAACCATCAGTATGAAAAGCCATTGTCAGCCAGTTCTACCGCCTGACAATGGCTTTTCGTACCCCACTCTCTGACTGAACCAACCCAATGAAAAGAGCACTCGTTACGGGAATTACCGGGCAGGACGGCGCTTACCTGGCCGAGTTGTTGTTGAGCAAAGGCTACGAGGTGCACGGCATCAAACGGCGGAGTTCCCTGTTCAACACCAACCGGATCGATCACCTCTACGAGGACCTGCACGAACAAGACGTCCGTTTTATTCTGCACTACGGGGACCTGACCGACTCGACCAACATTATCCGCATCATCCAGGAGGTTCAACCCGACGAAATCTACAACCTGGGGGCGATGTCGCACGTGAAGGTGAGCTTCGACGAGCCGGAATACACCGCCAACGTGGACGGGATCGGTACGCTGCGAATTCTGGAGGCCGTACGCTTGCTGGGACTCACCGACAAAACCCGCATCTACCAGGCTTCCACCTCCGAGCTTTACGGTCTGGTGCAAGCCGTTCCGCAGTCGGAAACCACTCCTTTCTATCCCCGTTCCCCCTACGCCGTGGCTAAATTGTACGGCTACTGGATCACCGTCAATTACCGGGAAGCCTACCGCATGTACGCCGTAAACGGCATCCTCTTCAACCACGAATCCCCCCTGCGGGGTGAAACCTTCGTGACGCGCAAGATCACGCGGGGAGTTGCCCGCATCGCCCTGGGTCAACTGGACAAGCTCTACGTGGGTAACCTGGAGGCGCAGCGCGACTGGGGACACGCCAAGGATTACGTAGAAGCCATGTGGCGCATTCTACAGCAGGACCAGCCCGAGGACTTTGTGGTGGCCACCGGCAAAACTACCCGCGTGCGGGATTTTATTCGGATGGCCTTCGACGAGTTGGGCATCGAACTTGCCTTTTCGGGGGAAGGAGAAAGTGAAACAGCGCACGTAACCGCTTCCCGGCACCCGGAATTCCGGGTGCCGGTCGGCAAGGAAGTGGTGGCAGTGGACAAGAAATATTTCCGGCCTACCGAAGTGGATCTGCTTATCGGTGATCCGACCAAGGCCATGACCAAGTTGGGTTGGAAGCCCCAGTACGACCTGCCCGCCCTGGTCAAGGAGATGGTACGCAGCGACGTCGAACTCTTCAAACGAGACCGCCTGCTGGCCAGGGGTGGCCACCGCGTGATGAACTACAAGGAATGATTCAGATTGATTTCTCAACCGACAAAATCCAAGAACCTTAGTTCCCGAAACGATGACCGCCTACAACCGCAGTTGGCTGATTCCCTTGCGCTTCGTCGCGCTTCTGTGGCTGATTAAGGCAGTGGAAGCAATTCTTGGCGTCAGCTTTGCCAACTTCGGTCTTTACCCCCGCCACGCTTCTGGTCTGGTGGGGGTACTGCTGGCTCCCCTCATCCACGGGGATGTCTACCACCTGCTTTCCAATTCCATTCCCCTGCTCATCCTCGGTACGGCATTGTTTCTGCTCTACCCCACGGTGGCGTACCCGGTGTTCTTTGCCGGTTATTTCCTCACTGACCTGCTGGTGTGGGGGTTCGCGCGTCCCTCCATCCACATCGGCGCGAGTGGCCTGCTCTACGCGGTGGCCGCTTTTCTGATGACCATCGGATTGTTCAAAAAAGATTTTAAATCACTGGCCGTTTCGCTGATCGTGGCTTTTTTCTACAGCAGCATCATCTTCGGGGTGTTGCCCATCGTGCCGGGGGTTTCGTGGGAATCGCACTTGATGGGGGCGCTGGTAGGCATCGGCTGCGCTTCTTCATTCAGCCGAAGCCGTCTGTTGGATCGCGGGCGCGAAGAAGAAGTACCGGTGCGGAGGTGAAGAAGGAGACTAAGAAAGTACGGGGGTTAGTTGCCCGCCTCGGCCTGCCCTGCCCCACCGAATAGCTTCTCGCGGATGGCCGCCGTTCGCTGTTCCAACTCCGGACGGGGCGTGTATTTGTTTTTGCTTTGTTCGGCTACCGTGTCTTTTCCGTACACGTACGACTGACCGGCGCGCACATCGGTTTGCTCCGCTTTGTTGTAATCCTGGAAATGACAAGCCGAGGCCAACAGCACTGTGCCAGCTACCAGGAAAGTCTTGGACAAAGTGCTTTTGAAGATAAAATTCATGGGTTAATTCAGAGAACGGTGCTTGGACGAAACCCGGTAAAGCTACGTTGGTTTGCTGGTAATTGCAACGGATTTTTGGTATTCCGACCACCATTGCCAAAATCCTGACAATCTTCTTATCCCGAAAATCGTGGTTCAGACGGGGTCGCCTAGACGGGGTCGCCTAGACGGGGTCGCCCAGGCCTTCTTTTCACCAACCGATTGCCCAACCCCCTAACCGGCAAAGCCAAAACCGAAACCCGTTTTATTCTGCCACGATTCGCAACTTGGCGAAACTCAACAGCAGCGTTTTCTCCCCCACCGTTTCGAAGGTGATGTGGGCCTTGCGGTCGTGACCGGCCTGTTCCACCCGCTGCACCGTGCCGTAGCCGAATTTGAGGTGCTCCACGCGCATCCCTTCGCGCAGGCCGGCGGTATTGCTGGGGGTAAAGTCGGGCGAGGGCGTGTAGTTGGTGGCGGGTTTCACCACCTCGGCGCGCATCGGGCGGGCCGTCAGGTTGCGGACGAAGTTGGCGGGGGCGCCCGGTCGGTGTTCGGTTTCGGCTTCGTTGGCCCAGGATTTTTCGCCTTGGCCATTGCTTTCGGTGCCGTGCCGCCGCAGGCCGCGCTTCATCTGCACGTACGCTTCGTCGATCTCATTCAGGAAACGACTGGGCTCGCAGCCCTTCAGGCGGCCGAAACGGTAGCGCGTTTCTGCGAAAGAGAGTACCAGTTTCCGTTCCGCGCGCGTGATGGCGACGTAAAACAGCCGCCGTTCCTCCTCCAGGTCGGCGCGGCTTTCGAGCATCATCTGCGAAGGAAATAAATCTTCCTCCAAACCCACGATGTGCACATTCTTGAACTCCAGACCTTTGGCCGAGTGAATGGTCATCAGCGTTACCTTGTCGGGATCCTGGTCTTTCTCGTCTTCGTCGGCGTTGGTGAGCAACGAAACCGTTTGCAGGAACGCGCTCAGGCCCTTGTCCGGATTTTCCGGATTGTCCACGTATTCCTTGATGGCGTTGAGCAGTTCCTGAATGTTCTCGTAGCGGGCCATTCCCTCCACGCTTTTGTCCTCGTAGAGTTCCTTGAGGATGCCCGACGCCTTGGCAATGTGGGCGGTCACCCCGAAAGCATCCTGGCTGTCGAGTAGCAGCCGGAAACTCTTGATGAGGGTGGCAAACTGATCGATCAGCCCGGCGGTACGGCCCGCGAGGTACTGACTGACGTGGCTGATCACGTCCCACACGGAGGTGAGGTTTTCGGCCGCCGTTACCACGATCTTGGCTACGCTGGCGTCGCCGATGCCCCGCTTGGGCAAGTTGACGATGCGTTTGAAGGCTTCCTCGTCGTTCTGGTTCACCGTAAAGCGCAGGTAGGCCAGCAAATCCTTTACCTCTTTGCGCTGGTAAAACGAGAGTCCCCCGATGATCCGGTACTTGATGTTGAGCCGCCGCAACGCTTCCTCAAAAGCCCGCGACTGGGCGTTGGTGCGGTAGAGGATGGCAAAATCGCTGTTGCGCAGTCCCCCGTTCATTTTTTCCTCGAAGATGGAGGTGGCAATGAACCGTCCTTCTTCGGCGTCCGACGAAGCCTTGACAATTTCAATGAGCGGCCCCTCGTCGTTGGCCGTCCAGACGGCTTTCCGCAGTTGCGCTTTGTTGCGGTTGATCACGGAGTTGGCCGCGTTGACGATGTTCTGCGTGGAGCGGTAGTTCTGCTCCAGTTTGATCACGGCCAAATCGGGATAGTCCTTCTCGAAGTTGAGAATGTTCTGGATGTCGGCACCCCGGAAGGCGTAGATGCTCTGCGCGTCGTCGCCCACCACGCCGATGTTCTGGTGCACCGCCGCCAGTTTCTTGGTGATCAGGTACTGCGAGATGTTGGTGTCCTGAAACTCATCCACCAGCACGTACTTGAATTTCTGTTGGTATTTGTTGAGCGCGTCGAGGTGGTCGCGGAAAAGAACGTTGGTGTTGTAGAGCAGGTCGTCGAAATCCATGGCGTTGGCCTTGAAGCAACGCTCCTGGTAGATCCGGTACAGGCGACCGGTTTCGGGAATGCGGGCGGCATCGTCGTCGGCGCGGTAGATGGGATTGCGTTGGTACTCCTCGGGGGAGATGAGGCGGTTCTTCGCCCCCGAGATGCGGCTAAATACGCTGTTGACGCGATACAGCTTGTCATCCAGGTTGGCCTCTTTGATCAGGCTCCGCAGCAGCGACTTGGAATCGTCGGTGTCGTAGATGGAGAAGTTGCTGGTGTAGCCCAGCCGAGCGGCCTCGATGCGCAGGATCTTGGCGAATACCGAGTGGAAAGTGCCCATCCAGATGTTGCGCGCCTCGCTGCCCACCAGTTGTTCGATGCGGCGGCGCATTTCGGCGGCGGCCTTGTTGGTGAACGTGAGCGAGAGGATGCGGAAGGGGTCCACGCCCTGGTGGATCAGGTAGGCAATGCGGTAAGTAAGCACCCGCGTCTTGCCCGACCCGGCGCCCGCGATGATCATCAGGGGGCCTTCGGTGTGCAGGACGGCTTCCCGCTGGGGTTCGTTGAGGGTATCCAGGAATTTCAGATCCATGCGGCTTTCATTCGGTCTTCATCGTAAAGGAGGAGCAAGTTACGGATTATTTCCTTGGTCGGTCTTTTCCGGACGGGCATTTTCGGCCCGCCCGGGACGGGGAAGCGGCCGTGCAATCGGTGGCCGGGGGGGGTGGTTTTTGAAGAGGCGGGCTTTCCGTTGCGAGGCCACCAGGAAATTCACCCCGACGCAATGGGGCCGCGATTTTCGGGATTGACCCGCAAATGCGTACCTTGGCGCTCTCTACCAAGCGCCGCCCTTTCGGGAAGGGCACCGTCCGTTTTCCGGCCTGGGTCCGCGGGAGTAGGCTTCCTTACGTATGCAACCCAAACGCCGCATTGCCCTGCTCGGCTCCACGGGCTCCATCGGTACGCAAGCCCTGGAAGTGATCCGGGCCAACCCGGACTCTTTCGCAGTGGAGGTACTCACCGCTCAGCACAACGCGGACCTGCTCATCCAGCAAAGTGCGGCGTTCCGTCCCAACGCGGTGGTCATCGGCCACGAGGTACGCTACGATCGGGTGTTTGCCGCCCTGGACCCGCTCGGAATCAAGGTCTACGCCGGTGCCAACGCCCTGGCCTCGGTGGTGGAGATGGAAAGCATCGACCTGGTGCTGACCGCCCTGGTGGGTTACGCCGGGTTGCAGCCGACCCTGCGGGCCATTCGGGCGGGCAAGCCCATCGCGCTGGCCAACAAGGAAACGCTGGTGGTGGCGGGCGAACTGGTAACCCGGCTGGCCAGGGAGAAAGGCGTAAACATCTACCCGGTCGACTCCGAACACTCGGCCATCTTCCAGTGCCTGCTGGGCGAGTTCCACAACCCCATCGAAAAGGTGATTCTGACTGCTTCGGGCGGGCCCTTTCGGGGCCGCAGCCTCGAATCGCTCCGCACCGTGACGAAAGCGCAGGCCCTCAAACACCCCAACTGGGCCATGGGCGCCAAGGTTACCATCGACTCGGCCACGCTGATGAACAAGGGATTGGAAGTGATCGAAGCCAAGTGGTTGTTCGGCCTTCGGGCGTCGCAGGTGGAGGTGGTCGTGCACCCGCAATCCATCATCCATTCGATGGTGCAGTTCGAAGACGGCAGCATCAAGGCGCAGATGGGACCGCCCGACATGCGCCTGCCCATCCAGTTCGCCCTCGGCTACCCCGCCCGGCTCAAGTCCGATTTCCCCCGCCTGGACTTCCGGGATTACCCGCAATTGACTTTTGAGCAACCCGACACCCGCACTTTCCGGAACTTGCAACTGGCCTTTGATGCCCTGCACCAGGGTGGAAACATGCCCTGCGTCGTCAACGCGGCCAACGAAGTGGCCGTGGCGGAATTCCTGCGGGACGCGATCGGGTTCCTGCAGATTTCCGACCTCATCGCCGCATGTATGGCGAAAGTGCCGTATATTGCAAATCCTTCCTACGAGGACTACGTCAGTACGGACTTGGAAACCAGACGGATTGCCTTGGAAAATCTAAGCCATATGCAATAGTGTCCGGTCTTTCCAAGTGGGAACGGGAAGGCCCATCGGTCGAAATCCGGACCGTCCGGTCGTCTGGTTAGGCGTAGGCAGGAAAACGAATGAGAAAACAAGCCGCCCAAATTCCATGGATGTATTGATTATGGCCGGACAGTTGATTTTGGGACTGTCCATTCTGGTAGGATTGCACGAGCTGGGGCACCTGGTTGCCGCCAAGGTATTCGGAATGCGCGTGGAGCAGTACTCCATTGGCTTTCCCCCCAAGCTTTTCGGGGTTCGGTACGGGGAGACGGAATATTCGCTGGGGGCCATCCCGCTGGGAGGCTACGTGAAAATTACGGGCATGGTCGACGAGTCGCTCGACACGGATTACCTGAGCAGTGAACCCAAGCCGTGGGAGTTCCGCGCCAAGCCCGCCTGGCAACGCCTCATCGTGATGATGGGGGGCATCCTGGTCAACGTGCTGACCGGCATCCTCATTTTCGTGGTGTTGACCTATTCGAACGGAGAAAGTGATTTATCCATCAAGGAAGCCCGCTACGGCATCGTGGCCTACGACCTGGCCAAGGAGATTGGCCTGCGAACGGGCGACAAGATCGTGCGGGTCAACGGCCAGCCCTACGAATATTTTTCCGATCTGCGCAGTTCCGAGGTATTGCTCGGCCAGAACAGCTACTACACCGTAGAGCGCAACGGCCAGACGCTGGACATTCGCATTCCCAACGACTTCGTCAGCAAACTGACGGACCGAAAGAATGCGCAGCCTTTCCTGGACGCGGTGCAACCGTTTGCGGTGGGTAAACTAACGCCCGGTCTTCCGGCCGAGAAAGCTGGCCTGAAGGCCGGGGACCGCATTGTAAGCGTGAACGGCGGCGAGATTCGCTTTTTCCACGAACTGCAGGATCGCCTGTGCGCCAACCGCAACCAGGAGATCGGCGTGAAGGTGGACCGCGACGGTCAGTTGCGCGACCTGAGAATGCGGGTCAACGCCGACGGGACCATTGGGTTCTCGGTCATTTCACTTTTGAAACCCACCATCATCAAGTATTCCCTGGGCGAATCCATCGCGAAGGGCACCGAACGCGCTTTCAGCGTTATATTCGACACCATCCGGGGTTTCGGAAAAATATTTCGCGGCGACATCTCCTTCAGCAAATCGGTGAGCGGTCCCGTGGCCATCGCCGGTTTCTACGGCGACCAGTGGGTGTGGGAGCGGTTCTGGGCGGTCACGGGGTTGATCTCCATGGCCCTGGCCTTCATGAACTTTCTGCCCATCCCGGCGTTGGACGGCGGCCACGTGATGTTTCTGCTCTACGAGATCGTTTCCGGCCGCAGTCCTTCCGACAAGTTCCTGGAAGTTTCGCAGAAAATCGGAATGGTATTGTTGCTGGGCCTGATGGTGTTTGCGGTGTCCAACGACATTTTCAAGAACATCAGTACCAACAAGGAGCCCCCCACGCGGGGCATCTGCAGCTACTGCGCGCCCGCCAAAGCAAGCGCCAGCCCCAGTGATTCTCTGACGTAGGAACTCCCCACGGGGACAACCGTTTTATAATCGGGTGGTGGCCCGGAACCGACGCTCCGGCCGGGCGGAAAAATCAGTTCGTCCATCAAACCGCGGAAAAGTAAGCCATGAGGAAGCACGCGCTGGTTTTGATGGTAATTGCCCTGGGCGCGTTTCCTTCCGTTCGGTCGGCGGCCGTACTCCATCCCTTCCACACCAGCATTACCCAGATTGATTACGACCCCAAGACCCAGGTGTTCGAGGTGAGCCTGCGCGTGTTTACCGACGATTTCGAGACGGCCCTCGCCAGGGAAGGCAACCAGCCGATTAAACTGGATGAGACCGGTCAGCACGACGCACTGATCGAGGGTTACCTGCGCAAACAATTTGGCTTTACCGACCCGGCAGGACTCCGGAAAGCGGCGCGCTTCATCGGCAAGGAATTCGAGGTGGAGGCCACCTGGATCTACCTGGAAGTTCCCTGTCCCCCACCCGTGAGCGGCCTGCGTTTGCGGAATGCGTTGCTCACCGAAGTGTTCGAAGATCAGGTCAACGTGGTCAACTTCACCTACCTGTCGGCCAAGCGCACGTATCTCTTCAAAGCCGACAATGCCTTGCAACCCCTGGATTAGTTTACCGCTGAAAACTGAATTCCAAACGGTTAAATTTAATTCTGTTTCCGGCGGGAGATCTCGAATTCTACCCGGCGGTTGATTTTCTTGTCTTCCTCCGTGGTTTCCTGCTTGATGATCGGGATCTTGTTGCCGTAACCAACGGCCTCCACCCGGTCGGCGGCGACCCCACCCTTGGCGGAAAGGTACTTTTTGATGGATTCGGCCCTTTTCTGGGAAAGACGCAGGTTCGACGCGGCGTCCCCGTCCGAATCGGTGTGGCCGGAAATCTTGAGTTCAAAAGTTGGGTGGTCCAGCATAAAATCCACCACTTTGTTGAGGTCGGCGTGCATTTCGCGGTGGAGTTCGGCGCTGTTTTCCGCGAACTCCACCGAAGCGAAAGCCCATTTTTGCAGGCTCAGGGCGGGCGTCTCGATGTTGATGGCGGTGTCGCCCCGGAGTACGAACGAGCGCTCGATGCGGAAAAAATCTTCTCCCGTAATGATGAGCAGGTAACGGTGGTCCTTGATGAGGTCAAAATCGTAGCTTCCGTCGGGACGGAGGTACTTGGGAGCCACTTCAATGGCTTCATCCAGGTCAATCACCGATACGATGCCGGTAAACGGGTTGCCCGTGATGGAATCGCGGACCGAGCCCCCGAAACGGGTGGCGGCCAGGGGCTGCGCTTCCATCGGAAGGGGAAAGGATTGCAGGTCCAGGTTCTTGAGATCGCTCTCCTCCGAGCGGGCGTAGTACAAATCCTTCGACTGGGAATCGATGGTGAAGTAGTATTCGCTGCCTTTCCCGTTGACGAGGGGTCCGATGTTCTTGGGTTCGCTCCACTGGCCCTGCCGGCGGTGGCATTTGTAGATGTCAAAATCGCCGAACCCGACCAGTTGACCGCTGGAACTGAAGTACAGTACGTCGTAGACGGGGTGGTAGAAAGGACTGACCTCATTTTGCCGGGTATTGACGGACGGTCCCAGGTTTTGGGCGGGCGCCCAGGTGCCGTCGGCTTTCTGGTAGGTGAAGTAAAGGTCAGCCATGCCAAATCCGCCGATGCGGTCGGAGGCAAAGAACAGCGTATCTTCGCCGTGCGACAAGGCCGGGTGCGAATCCCAGCTGGTGCCATTCACCTGGGGGCCCAGGTTGCGCACCCCGCCCCAGGTGCTGTCGGGCTGGAGGTCGGCCACGAAGATGTCGCAGTTGCCGTAGCTGTCGGGGCTTTGGCACCGGGAGAAGTACAGCTTCTTGCCGTTCCGGGTGATTCGTGCGGACCCTTCGTTGTAGGGCGTGTTGATTTTTTTAAGGGCCTGGGCGGGCTCCCAATACCCGTCCACCCGGCGGGAAAAGTAGATGTCTTCGTTGTAGGTGGTGCGGTCCACCGCTTTCCGGCGGTTTCGCTTGGAGGTGAAGAGGAGCAGGTCGTTGTCAAGACTCAGCGTGGGACCGTAGTCTTCGGCGGCGGAGTTAATCTCACCACCCATGTTGAGCAGCACCCCCACCGGAGGGCGCAGCGTGTCGATGGACTTGCGGTATTCCACCAATTCGTAGTAGTATTCGATGGGTACGTAGGCGTCGCCGTCGTTTCGTGACAGGGAGTCGTAGTGGTACTCAATCTGCTTAATCCGCTTAACGTCGTCACGTGTATGTTTCAACACCAATCGGTACAGAAGCTTGGCCTTTTCGGGTTCGTCCAGCAACTCGGCCAGTTTGGCCAGTCGCCACAAGAGGTGCGTATCGCGGGAAAAATTGTCGGTACCGAAATTCCTCACGTATTCGGTAAGCAACGGGTACGCTTTTTCCCATTGCTTATCGTGCTCGTAGCCAATAATTTGAGAAAGCAATTTCCCGTCCCGGTAGTACGCAATCCGGTTCAGGTTCGGGAAGTCGAACTGCCCCTGACCGGGCAGGGCGCGGTTGTCGCGTCCGGTGCCAGGGTTGGCGCGGCTTCGGTACTTGGTTTTGGCATTCTTCTGGGCCACCGCCTCGGTTGGAATTACCAGGCAGAATAGCCACACTGCCACTAAAATACGCCTCCCAAAGTGCATGGCTGAGTGAATCGAAATTTCCGGGCGCTCCAGGACAGAAATATACTTTAATTCAGCTAACTTGTAGCTGACTGGCCGCCCGGCGGCCCACTATTAACCCCGGCAAGCAAGTTTGGCACAAGGCTTGAAATGAATAGCAAGCCGCCATTATGAGCAGCTCGGTTATTTTTCCTACATACGATATATGCCATTTTGGCAAGGTGAGGATACGGGTATGAGTAGCAAGCGAAAGAATTTTTCCGGAGGCGTTCTATCCGCCGAAATTGTGGACGATGAGGGAGTGGAGATGATCTCGCTGCCGTCGCCCGACGAAGACCAAAACAACGAAAAGTATACGATTCCCAGCGAACTACCAATCCTGCCGGTCAAGAACACGGTGCTGTTTCCGGGAGTAGTCATTCCCATTACCGTGGGAAGGCAGAAATCCATCAAACTGGTCAAGAAAGCCTACAAGGGCAACCGGATCATCGGGGTAATCGCCCAGGCCAACCAGGCCAAGGAAGAGCCCAACTCCGAGGACCTCTACCGGGTGGGCACGGTTGCCCACATTCTGAAGATGCTCGTGCTGCCCGATGGCAACACCACCATCATCATCCAGGGCAAACGGCGTTTCGAGGTGTCCGAATATCTCCAGGAAGAGCCCTACATCACCGCCAAGGTAACCCTGATTCCGGAAATCTTTCCCGACGTCAAGAAACGCGAAACGAAGGCGCTGGTCAACTCGCTCAAGGATGCAGCCTCCAAAATTCTGAGCCTCAATCCCGAGATTCCGCAGGAGGCGCAAATTGCGCTCGACAACATTGAAAGCGCCAGCTTCCTGACCCACTTCCTTTCTTCCAACGTCAACGCCGACGTCAGTGACAAGCAGAAGCTGCTGGAAACCAACGACGGGGTGCAACGGGCCACGGTGTTGCTGCAGTACATGCTCAAAGACATCCAGTTGCTGGAACTGAAGTACGAAATTCAAAACAAGGTACACTCCGACATCGATCAGCAGCAGCGCGATTATTACCTGCGTCAGCAGATCAAAGTACTGCAGGACGAGTTGGGGTACGACGGTCCGGATCAGGAAGTGGAAAACCTGCGCGCCCGGGGCGTAACCAAAAAATGGCCCGATGCCGTGGCCAAGCACTTCAACAAGGAGTTGGACAAGGTGTTGCGGATGAATCCCATGGCGGCCGAATACCCCATTACGGTCAACTACGCGGAGCTGCTGCTCGACCTGCCCTGGAACGAACACACCAAGGACAACTTCGACCTGGTCAAGGCGCAGAAAGTGCTGGATGCCGATCATTACGGCATGGACAAGGTGAAGGAGCGGATCATCGAGTATCTGGCCGTTTTGAAGCTGAAGCACAACCTGAAGGGTCCCATTCTGTGCTTGTACGGTCCCCCGGGCGTGGGCAAAACGTCGCTGGGCAAGTCCGTGGCCAGGGCGCTGGGCCGGAAATACGTCAGAATGTCACTGGGGGGGGTGCACGACGAAGCGGAAATCCGCGGGCACCGCAAAACCTACGTGGGAGCCATGCCCGGCAAGGTAATCCATAACCTGAAGAAGGTGCAGTCGGCCAACCCGGTGTTCATTCTTGACGAGATCGACAAGCTGGCGTCCGACTTCCGCGGCGATCCGGCCTCCGCCCTGCTGGAAGTGCTCGATCCCGAACAGAACCACTCGTTCATGGACAACTACCTGGAAGTGGAGTTCGACTTGTCGAAGGTGCTGTTCATCGCCACGGCCAATTCCCTGGAAACCATTCACCCCGCCCTGCGCGACCGGATGGAGATCATCGAAATCACGGGGTACACGCTGGAAGAGAAACTGCAAATCACCAAGAAACACCTGTTGCCCAAGCAAAGGGAAGAACACGGGCTAAAGACCAAGGATGTTACCCTGGACCCCAAGGCCCTGGTGAAGATCATTGAGGAGTACACGGGTGAGTCGGGCGTGCGGAACCTGGAGCGCAAGATCGGCTCGGTGGTCCGGAAAGTAGCCAAGGCCATCGCCATGGGCCAGGAATACCCCAAGACCATCCAGCCCGCCGACATCTCCAAGATGCTGGGGGGTGAAATCTACGACCGGGAACTCTATCAGCACAACGAGGTGCCGGGCGTGGTGCCGGGGCTGGCCTGGACGCCCGTCGGCGGTGAAATCCTGTTCATCGAGGCCAGTCTGAGCCGCGGGCGGGGCAAACTGACGCTCTCCGGTCAACTGGGTGACGTGATGAAGGAGTCGGCCGTGACGGCGCTTTCGTACCTGCGGGCCAACTCCGAGGACTTGCAGATCAATTACAAGGTGTTCGACCAGTACGACCTGCACGTGCACGTACCGGCCGGGGGCGTTCCCAAGGACGGCCCTTCGGCGGGCATCACGATGCTTACTGCGCTGGCCTCGGTATTTACGCAGCGGAAGGTGAAGGATTTCCTGGCCATGACCGGCGAGATCACGCTTCGGGGCAAGGTTTTGCCCGTGGGAGGAATCAAGGAAAAGATGCTGGCTGCCATCCGGGCGGGCATCAAGGAGGTGGTGCTTTGCCGGAAGAATAAAAAGGATGTGGAGGAGATCAACCAAGGATACCTGAAAGACCTGGGAATTCACTACGTGGAATACGTGCACGAGGTATTAGAGATTGCACTCCTGAAGGAGAAGGTAAGAAATCCGATCGACTTCACCACGGTGGAACACGAGCCTTTCCGGACGGAGAGCATTCCGGTGGAGTGACCAACGGCCA
>JACMKY010000203.1 GCA_014379925.1 Cytophagales bacterium
ACCGAATCGATTACTTCCGTATCCTCAGCCTCTTCTTGCGGCTTGTAAAAAATCTTCTGATAGGCCAGCTCAAAGGTGGTGTCCACGTGGATGCGCATTTTCACCGAATCGGCAAAGGTCCAATTGCGAATCAGGTCGTATTTCTCTTCCAGTTGCGGATTGGAAAACATCGAAATCGGCTTTGCGCCTAATCGGAAGGTTTCGGACGGATAGCCAATGAAGTACACTGGATAGTAAGCTGTGGTGGCGTTGCGAGCAAAGGGAGCCCGTTGATCGGCTCGCCCCGTGGAATCAATGATGGTAATGCGGCCATTCCGTACCGTATTTACTGGAGCGGCCTCCTGGCACGATAGCAGACCCAGGCTCAGAAGCATCACAAGTATTCGTTGTTTCATTAAAGGAGCGTTAACCGATTCAGTCGGTTGTCTGCTAGGATGCAATCGGGGCAGCGATTCCACAAGAGCGGGCTTACTTTTACTCCGGATAATTCTTATCAATACGGGCGGTAAGTAAGGTGAACTCGACCGGTGAGCAACTCCAACTGCCCGTTCAGCATTACGCACGGCGCATCACTTTGGCAGGGTCTGTCTGGGCTACTTGCCGGGTTTGCAGGCGGATGGTCAACGGGGCTAGCAGAAATACGGCTGGGTAAAGCAAATAGCCAGCGCGTTACTTCGGTCTGGGAGGCACCATCTGCCGAACCAGGTTAAATTGACCGCGTGCGGAAGCGCATCATCAGGCACGGATGGTGAATGGCCGCTTTCCCGTCCTTATTCAACGGCGGATGCCCTTGCGTTGCGCCAAGGGCGAAGCGCACGCCCTTTCGGATATCCTTGCCGGGAAAAGTGGTTGCTCCGTTCCGGGTCTTTCGGAAAAAAGCGGTCCTTCCGCCGGGCCCCCGCCCACCTTCGGGCTATTTGCGTTACTTTTGCCCATTCTACCCGAATGAGGACATGGTGACTACCCTGGCGGACAACGCTCACTTTGGTTTTGAATGGATCGACGTGATCAGCGCATCCCGGGAAGAGTTGCAGAAAGTGGCGGCCCAGTACGGACTGCATCCCGAATCGGTGGCCGACGCCCTGCAACCCGAACACCTGCCCAAGTACGAATCCATCGGTGAGGCGGCCTTCATCATCGTCCGCTACAGCGCGCCGGAGGCGAACGAGTCGTACACCATCCAGGAGTTGACCAACAAAATCGCCATCTTCCACACCGAAAGCCTGGTCATCACCATTCACCGGGAAGCGATTCCCTTTCTGGACGGCTTGAAGAAAACCCTCATCGACTCCCGCAAATGCCGGGGAACGTATCACCTGCTCAACCGGCTGGTGAAGGCGACGCTGGCTTCCTTCGAAGCGCCCGCGTACGCGCTGGCCGACGAAATTGACTACTACGAGTCCCAAGTGTTCCTTCAGCAGAAAACGCCGCCGGTGTTGAAGGGCCTCTACCACTTGCGGCGCAAGCTGGACGTAACCAAGCGGCTGATCTTCCTCTCGAAGGACATCCTGGAGCAGGTCGACGACCCCGCCCACCAGGACCCCGACACGCGCGACACGCGGGACTTGTTCGTGCGGCTGGAAACCCTCTACGACTCCATGCACGAGAATGCCAACCAATTGCTCAACGTCTACTTCTCGTTGTCTTCCCAACGCACCAACGAGGTGGTTCGCGTGCTGACCGTCTTTTCGGTTTTCTTCCTGCCCCTCACTTTCATCGCGGGAATCTACGGAATGAACTTCGACCACATGCCCGAACTGCGTTGGAAAATGGGCTATCCCGGCGTCATCCTGTTCATGGTACTGGTGACGGCCATCATCTACTTCTGGTTCCGAAGAAAGGGTTGGTTGTGAATCAATTGTCATGGTGAGCGATAGTGAGCTTGCAGAACATAGTGAGCTTGTCGAACATAGTGAGCTTGTCGAACTACGAACCACAATGATCCATTTTGCGAATTGCATTTTTTGGAAACTTTACTCGTTTGCGCATGGCCGCATCCACAGTGGTAGAACTGTTGGAGAACATCAGCAAGCCTGATCATCAATTACCCGTTCATCTCACAACTGATAATTGATCATTGACCATGCCTCATCCCGCCGCCAAAGGATTGCGCGCTACGCTGCTGGGTATTCTGGCCAACCTTTTTCTGGCGGCCCTGAAGGCGACGGTCGGGTTCGTGGGCAATTCCTACGCCCTGATTGCGGATGCCATCGAATCGACCATGGACGTGTTTACCTCCCTGGTTACCTGGCTGGGACTGAAGGCGGCCACCAAGGCTCCCGACGACAACCATCCCTACGGCCACGGCAAAGCCGAACCGCTGGCGGGCGTGGTGGTGGCCGCTTCCCTGGTGGTGGCGGCCATCCTGATCGCCATCCAGAGCATCCAGCACATCCTGACGCCGCACAAGATTCCCGCTCCCTTCACCCTCTGGGTGCTGGCGGGCGTGGTGATTGTCAAGGAAGGCTTGTTCCGGTGGGTGATAAGAATCGGCGACGAGATGAACAGCACCGCCGTCCGGGTGGATGCCTGGCACCACCGCAGCGACGCAATCACTTCCCTGACGGCCTTCGTGGGGATCTCGATCGCCATCTGGGGCGGCGAGGGCTACGAAAGCGCCGACGATTGGGCGGCCTTGCTGGCCTCGGCCATCATCTGCTACAACGCTTATCACTTGTTCCTGCCGGCTTTCAACGAGGTGATGGACGCCGCGCCACCATCCGACCTGGGGAAGGAAGTCCGGGAGATTGCCCTGCGGGTGGACGGGGTAAAGGCCATCGACAAAACCTTCGTGCGGAAGATGGGCTTTGAATACTTCATTGACTTGCACATCGTCGTGGATGGCAACCTGACCGTCCGCGAAGGACACCGGATCGCCCACGCCGTGAAAGACCAAATCCGCCAGGATAAGCCCAGCGTATTCGACGTGCTGATCCACGTTGAGCCGATGTCAATGGATAGTTGACAGTGGATATTGGACAATTGTCGTGGTGAGCGAAGTCGAACCACGGTAGACCGGGGAGAGTGGATGGAGTTCGCAGGATGATCGTTCGTTCGTATTACAAAAACACGACGACTGCTTTCCATAAAGTGAAGTGAACGCCCCTGCGTGAATCAAACCATCAACCGTCCATGGCGATTGTCTACTACCGGGAGAACAAAACGACGGTGAAAACCTCGGACCTGACCATCCTGGCGCGGGATCCGCCCAGCAAACTCCTGTGGATCGACCTCAACCACGCCTCCCCGGAGGACAAGGCCTACGTGGAGGAAAAGCTGCAGGTCAGCCTGCAAACCCAACAGCAGGCCGAAGAGATCGAGCTGAGTTCGCGCTACATTGAACTGGGCAACACGATCGTGGTCAACGCCAATTTCCTGGTCCACCGCGATGGGTATTATGCCAACGAGGCGGTGTCGTTCG
>JACMKY010000204.1 GCA_014379925.1 Cytophagales bacterium
CGCCGAAGTGATGGGCGGATCGCGGCCGGTAGCAACGACCATCGGCGTTTGTTGGTCCGCGTTCGGGTATCGGCCAGTCCTACTCCTTCGGAAGCGGAAAGCTCCCCATTGATTGGCAGCCGAAAAAGCCAGCGGGAGGGATTTGCCCCGCGTGCCGCGTGCTTTTTTCAAATTTATTGCCCCCCATTTCCGCCAACGCCTAGCTTTGCAGCCCATGTACAACAACCAGAAAGTAGTGGTCGTGCTGCCGGCCTACAACGCGGCCCGTACCCTGGCGCAGACCTACCGCGAAATTCCCTTCGAGCTGGTGGACGAGGTAGTGCTGGTGGACGATGCCAGCCGCGACGATACGGTGGCGGTGAGCCATCAGTTGGGCATCCGGCACGTGATCCGGCACGAACGCAACCAGGGCTACGGCGGCAACCAGAAAACCTGCTACCGCACCGCCCTCGCCCTCGGTGCCGACATCGTGGTCATGCTCCACCCTGACTACCAGTACACCCCCAAGCTCATCGTGGCCATGGTCTCCATCATCGGCAACGGCTTGTATCCGGTGGTGTTCGGTTCGCGCATTCTCGGCAAAGGCGCGTTGAAGGGCGGCATGCCCCGCTACAAGTACGTCGCCAACCGCTTCCTGACCTTCTTCCAGAACGTATTGATGAACCAGAAGTTGTCGGAATACCACACGGGCTACCGGGCTTATTCACGCCAGGTACTGGAGAGCCTGGACCTGAGCCACAACTCCGACGACTTTATCTTTGACAACGAAATGATCGCGCAGATCTTTTACCAAGGCTACGACATCGCCGAAGTGACCTGCCCGACCAAGTACTTTCGGGAAGCTTCTTCCATCAATTTTTCGCGCAGCCTGAAATACGGCGTGGGCGTGTTGGGGGTTTCTCTGCGCTATTTTTTCACCAGACTGGGATGGATGCAGTGGAAGCTGCTAACCAATAGTCAGTTAAAAATGAACAATCATCCACCCCGAACGCCTGCGCGGCCCGGCCCGATGCGATAGAAAAAGACAATTGATATTGGTCAGGACAGGCGTCCGCGCCGGATGAGCTGGAAGAGGATTCTCCCCTGCTCGGCCAGGGTCGGCACGATGCCAAAGTGCCTGACGCAGATGTCAAACCGCTCTCTGACGGATTGAAGGCGGTTCTTGGCCGAGAGGCCGCCTTCCAGGTAGTTGCACCAGACCAGGTCGGTCGCCCGGAAACTGCGGCAGTCCCTGGTTACCCGGATGACCCAGTCCAGATCGCTGGACACTTTCCAGGGTTCCGTCGCGTACGCCACGGCCTTCGACCGCCTCACCATCATCGCCTGGTGACAAATCACCATTCCGTTGATAAAAGTTTTGTAGGAGAGGTTCTTATCCGGTGGCTTTTTCTTGTGCCACGGCCGTTGCCCGCCTTCTTCCGTCACGATGACCGCATCCCCGTAGACAAAGTCTTCCCCGTTCGATTGGCGGAGGATGTCTTCCACCGTGGTTGCCTCGCGGAGGCAGTCGCCCGCGTTCATGTACCAGACGTAGTCGCCGGTGGCCAGCCGCAAACCTTTGTTCATGGCATCGTAAATACCCCCGTCCGGTTCCGATACCCACCGGGCAATGCGCGGTTCGTACTGCCGGATGAGGGCTACGGTGTTGTCTTTGGATGCCCCGTCCACGACGATGTATTCAACGTCGGGGTAGGTTTGGGCGATCACACTCCGGAGGGTACGTTCGATGAACTGCTCGGCGTTGTAACAGACGGTGATGATCGAAATCTTGGGTGAGGGCATAATGAGGCGACGCGCGTGCCCCGCTTTCGCAGGAGATGAATTGCCCGGGATTCCTGGCAAGCGTTCCGTAAGGATACCCCCCTTAGCCGGAATTTGCAACCTCCGCGCCGTCAGCCCCGGGTGAACCTCCAGGCCCACCCAATCAGCACCCCTTGCAAGGGCAACCGCACGACCGTCAGCCACCAACCAGGTTGGTAGTGGCGCCAATAGTCCAGCGTCATTTGAATGTTAGCGGGAAATACCGCGACCAACAAGGCGATGAGGAGCCACGCGGCCAAACGACGGGTAGCCGTTGGAATCAGCAGCAAGCCGAAAATCACCTCGCACCCGCCGCTCAGGTAAACCAGCGCCACGGGAAAAGGCAGGCAAGGCGGCACAATCCGTTGGTAGAACGACGGGTGGAGGAAGTGATTGACCCCGGCTCCCACGTAGAGGAGGATCATGACCGAAAGCGAAAGTTTTTTCAGCCCATACCCTTTCACAGTTGATTTACGGAGCCCCCCAGGGTGGTATTGATCGCGCGTTTGGCGGGGCGGCCCCGGTAGCGGATGCTGCCCCCGGTACCCGCGGAGGCGTCGATGCTTTTGCTAGCCGATACTTGGGCCACCGCCCCGGTGTTGGCCCGGATGTTCACGACTTCGCTTTCCAGATCCTCGGCGTTCAGCTCGCCGCCCGTACTCACCGTGGTTTTCTGCACCGTGGCCCGGCCCGACACGTTGGCCTGTCCGCCCTCCCCCACTTCCAGACGCAGGCTGGTGGCTTGTACGTCCATTTTCAGGCGGCTGCCCGAATGGACCTCTACGGCCAAGTCGTCGGCCGTCACGACCGACTGGAACCGCACCTCCGCGCCACGTCCGGTGTGTAACCCGGTCAGGGCGACGTAGGTAATCAACACCCGGATCGGCCTCCGGCGGTTGGCCTGATCCTTTTCGAACAGCCCGTCCGTGTAATTTGTCTTGAGGGTGAGTTCCTTGCCGGAGGCGCTGACTGTCACTTCGTCCAGTTCCGCCGGCGTACCGAAAACCTGCACTTGCGCCTGGTCGCCCCCGGTGAGTTCCACCCGCAGGTTGCCCTGCAGCGTCAACTTCCGGAAGTCGCCCACGGGTACCTCGCGGGCGGGTTGGGCAAAACCAAGGGGTGCCCAAAACGCGCCCAGCACCAGGAAAAGAAAGACCACTGAAGTTTTCATACTCGTTTGAATAAGATGGCTAAGAATGCGACAAGGTACCATCAATTACGAAAACAAAACGAATCTATTGTGGTGAATGCCCGTTTGCGAAGGGCAGGGGGTTTGAATGCAGTAAACGTAAATGCCTGTTGATTGCCGAACCATCCGGGGACGTTTCCGTAACGGCGGTAAACCATCCTTACCACCGTGCATCCGCCACTCCTGATTACCGGCGATGACTTCGGCAAGGAGGTTGCCAAAGCCGAACCTTCGCTCCGCCGGTTTTCCCAATAGCCGCCGTCCGGGCCAGTTGGTTTTCGGTACATCCCAGCGGAGGCAAACGAAAGAACCCCGGCCGATGGCCGGGGTTCTGCGATACGGTCAATGCAGTTTTCAACTTTCAACCGCGGGTTAGAATGCGGTGGAACCCACGTTTCCCTGGGCGACAATGGTACCTGGGCCGGTTTGGCCGAGGTAAACGTTGAGGTAGCCGTTGTAGGTCAACCACCCGGAGTAGGTGATTGCTTTTCCGTCCTTCAGGGCTTTCACGTTGGTTTTGCTGACGCCCGTCTGGCCGTCTACGTTACGGAGGTCAACCACGGCTTCTCCGCTCGCGCCGGCCACATTCTTAAAGAGGTGAGCCGGATAAACGACACCCGCCGTGGTACCCGACAGGGTAAGGGTAACCAACGTGCTTCCGTTCTTGCGTTCTTCAAATTTGGCGTCGCCGGAGATGCCGGTAACGTCTTTCTGCAGCAAGGGATACGTCCGGCTGGCCCCCGTCAGTTTGTTGATTCCCACGTCACCCTGGGCAACCGCGGTGTTCAGGTCCGCTTCGGCGTAAACGTTGAGGTGGCCGTTGTATTCCAGCAGACGGGCGTACTGGAGGGTGGTGTCCCCCGCCGCGGCATCCAACTTCTTCACGTTGGTTTGGCTAATTCCGGTCCTGCCATCCACGTTGTTGAGAGAAATTACCACCCTACCCCCCTCGACGGCGGAATTGGTAAGAATGCGGGCCGGGTACGAACCAGCAGCGGGCGTGGCCACCAACGTGAGGGTAACCAACGTATTGCCGCTGGCGCGCTCCTCGAAACGCGCCGTTCCGCCGAATCCCGTCGTGGTCAGTTGATCCAACCGGTATTCTTCCTTTTTACCCGTCAGCTCGTTCTTGCCGATGTCACCCTGGGCCAGCAGGGTACCCAAATCAGTCATGCTCTGGTGAACGTTGATGTAACCATTGAAGGTGACCAGGGAATCGTAGGAGATGGCCATCCCGCTGGCACCGTCCATTTTCCGCACGGTGGTCCGGCTCCGGCCGGTGGTGCCGTTCACGTCCGCCAGGGAAATCACGATGGCGCCTCCTTCAACGGCGGTGTTGAGGTGCACGTGGGCCGGGTGTTGATTCCCGGCGGTCGTTTCGTTCAGATTGAGCGTGACGAGGGTGTTGCCGTTCTTCCGTTTGTCAAAACGAGCCGTACCGTTCACCCTGGCCACCTGTTTGGTGAACAACTGGTAGGTTTTGGTGGTCGTAGTAAGTTCGTTGCCGCCGATGTCACCCTGCGAAACCGCGTTGGCCAGGTCAGCCGTGCCCTCGTACACCCGGAGGTGCCCGTCGAAGTCCATCAGTTGGTCGTACGTGATGTCGGTGCCGTCGTCCAGCTTTTTGATGTTCGTCGCGCCCTTGCCGGTGGTTCCGTTCACGCTGGTCAGGGATTTGGCGATGCCTTCGCCTTCCGCCGCGGAACGGAGGTGAAGTTGGGCCGGGTACTGGTTGCCGGCGGTTGCTTTGTCGAGTGCGATGGCGAGCAGGGTGGTGCCGTTGACGCGCTTGGTAAACGTAGCCGTTCCTTTCAGGCCCTTGGCACCCAGCGTATCCAGTGAATACGTTTTGCTGGTGGTACTCAATTCATTGATACCGATATCACCCTGCGCAATCAACTCGCCCAGGTTGTCCTGGCTGGCGTGCACGTTCACGTAACCGTTGAAGTCAATCAACTGGGCGTACGAGACGGGCGTCCCGTCGTCACGTTTGGTCACGTCGGTTTCGCTGTAACCCGACTCTCCGTCCACGTCGTTCAAGCTGATGACAATGGCGCCTCCTTCGGCGGCCGTGTTCAGGTGAATGTGAGCCGGGTGCGGAACGCCAACGGGACCCGCAGTCAGTTTTATTCTTACGGACGTAATATTATCCTTCTTTTCCAGAAAGGTAACCGTGCCACTGAGGTCGGGATTAGACACGGGCGACAAGGCGTACTGTTTCGTGTTTCCGGTAAGATTAAGATCTCCGGCTGGAATGAACGTTTCTTCGTCTTTGCAACTGTTTAACAATGAGCCAACAAATGCCAACAACAGGAATAACGTTGGCTTAAACAATGGGTGATGGGGAGTGGGGGTTTTCATGAAGTTGTTTGATGCGTGGAACACTCCCGAAATATTCAGAAACCGGTAAACATCTACAAAGTACCCCCGAACAATCCCTTGACGGGTAAGCCGGGAATGACTGAAAAATCCGCCCGTTTTGACGTTAGTCTTCTAAAACGCGGGATTTCTGACTTCCCCTCCGGTGGATTTGGCCGCGGCCGCGCCCGGCTTCTACCGGGACTGCGACCAGGCATTCCGCGGGGCGGCCATCCGCTTCCCGCAAGTGGGCGCACGCTTTGCCGGAGCTGCCTGTTGATTTTGGTAGTAACTTTTGACCCCGTACGTATGCACTATCTCTACCAAGACACCAACCTCAACGGCCGGCTTCTCCTGTTCGAGAAGCCGGCTGATCTGAAACGAGCGTTTTTTAAGGACCGCAACGAACGCTTGCTCACCATTGCCTGGAACACGGGCGACGACCAGCTCGTCAACATCGACGGCGTGAGCTACCCCTTTCCCCGCCACACGGTACTGCCGCTGATGGTCAATCAGTCGTTTGCGTTTAATCATCCCGAGCGGTTGATTGCCTGGCAGTTTAACCGCGAATTTTACTGCATTGTCGACCACGACAAAGAAGTCTCCTGCGTGGGCTTTCTGTTCTATGGGTCCAGTGGCGCATTATTTGTAAAGCTCGACGAAACTGAGCAGCGCCGGTTCGCTGCCTTGTTCCAAGTCTTTGCCGACGAGTTTTCGACCCGCGACAACATTCAGGGCGAGATGCTGCGGATGCTCCTCAAACGGCTCATCATCAAAGTGACCCGCCTGGGCAAAGAGCAATCGCTGGCCGCTGACCTGCCTGAGGTTCAACTGGACCTGGTGCGGCAGTTTAACCTGCTGGTCGAGCATCACTACCGCCACAAGCACCGCGTAGCCGACTACGCCGATCTGCTTCACCGCTCGCCCAAAACGCTCACCAACCTTTTTGCGGTCTATAACCAAAAAAGCCCGCTCCAGGTAATTCACGACCGGGTTATGCTCGAAGCCAAGCGGTTACTCCTCTACACCGACAAGAATAACAAAGAAATTGCCCACGACCTGGGCTTCGAAGAGGTAGCGCATTTCGGCCGTTTCTTCAAGAGTAACGCCGGCTTGCCGCCCGGTGAGTTCAAACATACCGTCCGGCCGGCAGTGGTGGAAAAGCCCGCCGACGCGTGAAACGGCTCGTTTACGGGTTCTGACCGGACTTGGTTAGCCGGATTCCCTCCGCAGTAGGCCGGCCGGACTGCGCGCCGGTGCGCCGGTCCGACCCGGACTGCGCGTCCCGGGCAGAATCGGTACAAGGGCGGGCAGAACCGCCATTTCGGGGGCGTAATGGTCGTCTTACCTTTGTGCTGTTCTTAAACGAAGCAACAACCAACAAAGACCATGGCACAATTCACCGTCCCCACCAAAGAAACGGCCGCACCTGAAAGTGCCACCCTCTTTACCAGCCTTGAA
>JACMKY010000205.1 GCA_014379925.1 Cytophagales bacterium
CTCTTTAATCCGGTAAATTGTGGTCTAGACTTTCAAACCACGATTTCGAACCAGACTGGCTACTTTTCTCAGAATGCTTTTCCACGGTAACCAATTATTCATTTCCCGTTGGTCGGGGATAAATTTTGGTGCTGGTAATTTCTCATGCTTTCGGTAATGAGATTAATTTCTTCAATTGAAAACTCTTTTGCGTAGTACCGCTTAAATACTGCGATGCGCACGTCAATGGCCGATAGATTAGCATTTTCGGCTCGAATGCTGTTTTCTACCACCGTGCGTACGTAGTCAATCATTTCAATTCCCATCAGGAAACGTTCTTCAGGAGTCTTGGAAAAAATAATTTCCAATTGTTTCTTTCGCGCATCTTCGGTGGTGTCATTCATCGAGTACGGGAGTTTATGAGTGGACGGGTAGCGTCGATCCATTCACCAATGGATGCGTTCGTAAACGTTTGGGCTGGCGCAAATCAACTTCATTCCTGGTTGTTCTCCGGAGATGAAGTTTCCCGAAGAAAAAGAAACGCAAAAAAAGGCGCAAGCCTTTCGACTTGCGCCCGTTAACTGCCTTTCAATTCGATCCGAACGTATCGGCCAACACCAACTTCCCCGGTTACGCCAGGTTCCCCCGCTTCAGCTCCTTGACGGCAAAGTCGGCGGCGCGGGCGGTGAGGGCCATGTAGGTCAGCGAAGGGTTGACGCAGGAAGCCGACGTCATCGCGGCTCCATCGGTGACGAACACGTTGTCGCAACCCCATACTTGGTTGTGCTTGTTGAGCACCGACGTCTTGGCGTCCCGGCCCATGCGGGCCGTGCCCATTTCGTGGATGCCGATGCCGAGGTGCTTGGTCTCGTCGTTGCGGGGTTCGATATTCTTGAGTCCGGCGGCTTCGAGCATCTCGGCGGCGTCGTTCATCATGTCGATCCGCATTTTCCGCTCATTTTCGCCGTAGGCCGCGTCGAACACAATCAGGGGAAGGCCCCACTTGTCTTTCTTCTCGGCGTCCAGGTACATCCGGTTGTTGCGGTTGGGCAACACCTCGCCGAAACCGCCCAGGCTCATCGTCCACTTGCCGGGATGCGTGAGGGATTCCTTGAGTTCGGCCCCGAAGCCCGGCGCGTTGATGCCGCTCGCCCAGCCTTCGCGGCTGGCACCGCCCTGGTAGCCGAAACCGCGGAGGTATTCGCGCTTGTCCTTGCCCCAGTTGCGGTAGCGCGGCACGTAGATGCCATTGGCGCGGCGACCGTAGTAGTACTTGTCCTCCATCCCTTCGAAATCCCCGGAAGCGCCCACGGCCAGGTGATGGTCCATGATGTTGCGCCCCAGTTCGTCGCTTTCGTTGCCCAGGCCGTTGGGAAAGCGGTCCGACTTGGAGTTGAACATGATGGCCGTCGAAGCCAGCGCCGACGCGTTGAGGAAGATGACCTTGGCGAAATACTCGGTTACCTGCTTGCTATTCTGGTTAATCACGCGCACGCCCGAGGCCTTTCCCTTCTGCTCGTCAAAGATCACTTCCGACACGATGGAGTCGGGCAGCAGGGTGAGGTTGCCGGTTTTGTTGGCCGCGGGCAGGGTGGACGACTGGGTGCTGAAGTAGGCGCCGTACGGACAGCCGCGCATGCAGAGGTTGCGGTACTGGCAAGCGGCCCGTCCCAGGCTGGTGTGCACTTCCTGGGGAGCGGTGAGGTGGGCGGTGCGGCCCATGGTGATGTGGCGGCCGTTGAAATTCTTCTCGACGCTCTTCTTCACTTCCTTTTCCACGCAGTTCATCTCCATTGGGGGCAGGAATTGCCCGTCCGGCAGCACGTCCAGGCCATCCCGGGAGCCGCTGACGCCCACGAATTTCTCGACGTAACTATACCACGGAGCCAGGTCCTCGTAGCGGATGGGCCAATCGGTGGCAATGCCATCTTTGGCGTTGGCCTCGAAGTCGGCCGGATTCAGGCGGTAGCTTTGCCGTCCCCACATGAGCGAACGCCCGCCCACGTGGTAGCCCCGGACCCAATCGAAGGGCCTCTTCTCGAGGTACGGATTTTCCTTGTCGTTTTCAAAGTGGTGGCGGTGTTCTTCGTTGGCCGTGTAGCCGGTGCGCACGTTGGCCCAGTATTCTTCCCGGGCCAGGTTGGTGAGCCGGCCCCGGTGGGGAAAATCCCAGGGGTTGTTGGTAGCGGTTTTGTAGCCTTCAATGTGCTTGATGTCCCGTCCCCGTTCCAACATCAGTACTTTGAGTCCTTTCTCGGTCAATTCCTTGGCTGCCCAGCCGCCGCTGATGCCGGAGCCCACGACAATGGCGTCGTAGGTATTTTGAGCTTGTGCTTTCAGGTTCAGATTCATGGGTAATGCGTTGGTAGGCGAATGAAGTGAGGTAAGAAGTACGAGGTAGGAAGTAAGAAGTATGAGGCAGGAAGCAGGAGGGATGAGGTAAGAAGTACGAGGCAAGAACTGGAAGACTTTTTTCTTACCTCGTACTTCTTACCTCGTACTTCCTCTTGCCCTACGTCGCCCAGGCTTTCTGGCCGGGTTTGAGGTCGATGCAGCCTTCGTAGCGGGTAGGCACCGGCACGTACTCCAGGGCCTGGGTAGCCCCGACTTCGGAGCTGAAATACCCGACCAGCGTCAGTTCTTTCATCGTGGGGAAGAAAAGAAGCCGGGATGTCGCCTTGGCATTCTTGTTTTGTTCGGCGGCCAGCCGCTCCTGCTCGCGCACGGCTTTGGCGTCGGCTTCGGCTTTCTTGAGCAACTCCGTCTGTTGGGCGGGCTGGCACTTCAGAAACGCGTTGCCGTAGGCTTTGTTCGCGTCCGCGTCCAGTTGGTCCAACCCGGCGAAGAACTGGTCCTGGTCGGGCTTGGTGTAGCAATCGGCCAGCATCAGGGCGATGAACTCGGGAACCTTCGCCGCCTTGGCGCCGGGCGTGTTGGTGGTGGGAATGATGATTTCGGAAATCTCGGCGATCATCTTGGAATGATTGTCGGAGATGAACGGGGCTGCCTTGCCTGCCTGGGCCGTTTTGGGTTTGGTTTGGCAGCCTTCCAGCAGGGCAAACACGGCCGGAGCGGAAAGCGTGCCGCCCATCAGCGCGGTGACGCGGTGGAGGGCTTCGCGGCGGTCAATCTTGTTCATGGATGGAGTGCAGGTGGATGAATACGGATGAAGCGACGGGTTAGGTACGCGCGGGGTTTATCTTCCAAAAGTAAGCAATCTTGCCTACTATTCAAAGCGTGAGAAAAAAATGAAACCGAACTTTTACCGGCAATCCCGCGCCCCCGTTTTTTCGGCCGGTTGTCCGGTCGGAGCGGTTTGGTGAAAGCGTTTTCCGTTTTGTGGTAAAAACGTTTTACAAAGCAGAAAACGTTAAGCACCAAACGATTGCGTGTACACCTCGAAAAATAACGCCGGGCAAGTGTGACTTTTTCGTGGTTCGCGCAACCAATGAGGTTGAATCCATTTTCAATGATCCATTGGGGGTATGCCTGACGCTTACCTGGCCACCGGTGAACGCTGACGGTCCGTGCTTTGCCCTACTTGTGACTTACCAGTAACGTATGATTGCTTACCAGGTGCTCCGGTGATTGAGAAAACGCTACAAAACGAATTCGTTCAACTGTTGGCGGCGCACCAGAAGCTGGTGCACACCATCTGCAGCCTCTACTATCTCCTGCCGGAAGACCGCCAGGATTTGTTCCAGGAGATCGCGCTTCAGTTGTGGAAATCCTACCCGACCTTCAACCACCAATCGAAAATCACCACCTGGATCTACCGGGTGGCGATCAATACGGTGTTCGCCAAAATCCGGAAGGAAAAGAGCCGGCCCAAGAGTGATTCTTTCTCGGAAGCGGCCTTTCAGGTTCCCCAACCGGAAACCCCATTCGAGCAGGTGGAAGCCATCGCGGATCTGTACCGGGCCATCCACCAGCTTTCCGACGTGGACAAGGCCATCGTGATGCTGTACCTGGACGAACACAGCTACGAGGAGATCGCCAACATCGTGAAAATGAGCCGAACCAATGTCAGCACCCGGATCGGCCGAATCAAGGCGAGGCTGGAGAAACGGTTAAAACCCCAAACCCAATGAACTTGGACGAATGGAAATCCCAGTGGGAAGCCTACAAGGATCGGACGGGCGAAGCGTACCGGCTCAGCGACGATCAACTGTCCGACCTGCTCACCGATGCCCCCGGCTTCCGCCCGGCGGGCAGGTTGTCCCGAAGAATCTTGCTCAACCTCGGGATGGGTCTTTTCCTGGTAATGATCGGCTCCGGGTGCTAAGCAGTCGTAAGTCGCGGGTAGCACCGTTGCCTAACAACGGCGTAAGTCGTAAGTAATGCAAAATATCACTAATCAGATAATGAGTTGAGAAAGAAGGCTTGGTTGTTGCCATTGGGCGGCATCCCGGCTACGGCCTTACCTGATTCACCTATGTTCAACTTCGTGGTTTGGGACGTTTCCCCGGTGGCGGTTGCGCTGGGGCCGTTTTCCGTCCGTTGGTACGGCCTGCTGTTCGCCGGTGGTTTCTGGCTTTCCTACCGGGTGCTTGCCCACGTTTTCCGGCGGGAAGGCCGGCCGGAGGGCGACCTGGATGCCCTCGCGGTGTACGTGGTGGTTGCCACGGTGGTGGGTGCCCGGCTGGGGCACTTTGTTTTTTACGAGTGGGACTTTCTGCTCGATCAGCCCGGGCGGTGGCTGATAAAGCTGGTCACCCCGCCGTTCGAGGGATTGGCCAGCCACGGGGCGGGCATCGTTATCTTCGTGGCCCTGTACCACTATGCTCGCCGGAATGGCCAAAGCTACCGGTGGCTCCTGGACCGGCTGGCGATCGGGGCGGCGCTGACGGGCGGCGCCATTCGGGTGGGTAACCTGATGAACTCCGAAATTGTCGGCAAGCCCACCTGGTTGCCCTGGGGGTTTATCTTCCGGCAGAACCCCGAATTTTCACCCGTGCCCCGGCATCCGGCCCAGCTCTACGAAGCGATTGTTTGCGGGTTACTCTTCGGATTGCTCCTCGGGTGGTGGAGCCGCACCCGGGAGCGGACCCCCGAAGGCAGTCTCTCCGGCCTGTTCCTGCTGGTGGTGTTCTCTTTCCGGTTCCTTTTCGAATTCCAGAAAGAGAACCAGGCGCCCTTCGAGGAAGGACTGGCACTTAATATGGGGCAGATGCTGAGCGTTCCCGCGGTGGTAGTTGGGGTGGGGTTGCTGGTGGGCGCTTACCGAAGAAAAACGCATTGAATGTCGAACTGAAGGATAGAGAACGCCGGAGCGATTTGACATTCCCTTTCTTGCCCACCGCCGGTCCGCCGGTTTTTACTGCTGACCGGATGGTTCCGCGTAATCATCCGATTTGAGTCCGATGATCTTGCGCTGGTCATAGTCCATATCGTCGTAGTGGAGTTTGAAAAACCAGCGCCGCTGGTTGTTGGGGCTGGTCCAGGAGCCTTCGACCGTTTCGTCCATAAAATTTCCGTTAAATCGGCCCGTGATTCGGTTGCCGTCGTATTCCTCCAGCATCAACGAATCGCCGACCACGCTTCCTCTTAAGGAGATGTCTTCTTTTTTGCGATTGGCCTCGTAGAAATACTTACCGGAAAGCTGGCCGTTCTCTCCCTTCAGGTACATCGAGATGAGGATTTCGTCGCCATTATTTTTGCGCAAATAGCCGGCGAACACCCGGGCAAAATCGCCCGGGGCGTTCGCCTCCGGGGGCGGCTGGTCAAAATACTCGTCGGCCTTCGCGTTGCCGGGCGGCGGGTCAGGCGTTTCTTCTGAGCTGACTACCCCAACCGTAGTATCTTTCGCCGGCACTTGGGAACGCTCCTGCCTGGGGTGGCAACTCCACCCCATCAACAGGGATGAGGCCAAGAGTATCGGAATGGTCAACCTTTGCACGGCTTTTTTGGGTTAAATCAGTTACTGACACGTGTACGTCCAACTTGCCTGCTCTCCGTTGGCTTTCGAGCCGATCGGATAACCGTTCTCGTTGTAGGTATACTCCAGCAAGGCTTTGTCCTGCGTGCCGGCCTCCAGGTGCTTTCCGTTGACTTTGTACGCCGTTTTTTGGTGGTACGTGGTTACCGCCTCAACCAAGTTGTTTTTCGCGTTGCCCACCGGATAGCCGTACAACAGTTCCAAGGGATTGTGCAGGGCACTGGTATGCCGGGCCGGATTGGGTTTGTCATCGTATTTCAAGGCCACGGTATACTCCGGTTTTCCCGCCTTGTCCAGCACTTTCACCGTAACCGGATTGTCGCTTTGGTCATAATCGTATTCCATGGAAGCGAATACCTGATTATTCAACCAGGCCTCCTGCCGGCTGATGCGTCCTTGGTCGTTGTAAGTGAACCGACGGGGCAGGTAGCTTCCCCCGGCCTCGATCCGCTGCAGCCGTCCGTCCGGCGCGTAGACGTGTTTGAGATAACTCTTACCGGGCGTCAGTCGGACGGAATCCGGGCGTCCCTGGGTGTTGTAAGTGAAGACTGCTCTAAAGGACCGCCCGTCGCTTTCCGTGCGAATCTCCCGGAGCTGCCCGCCTTGGTAGCTGTACTCGGACGGGGTTTGTTGTTCGCCCGAACCGGTAGTCGAACGGCTTACCGTGCAAGATTGGGCTTTTGCCACCGGTTGGTTGGTGGCTTCGACTGGTACCGAGGAAGTTTCAGCGCCTTGGTGGGTACAGGAGACAATAAAAACAACCAAGTACAAAGCGGTAGCGGGGAATAAGAAAAGTTTCATAGGAAGAGAAGGGCTAGAGAAAAGCGATCAGTGGGCCAGTTATTTAGTTGCCGTAAACCTGCTTCCTCCGCGGGTAAGCAACCCCGGCAAAAGAGGCGAACCGAATGGAAAAATTGAATGGCTTTTCGTCAGGTGCGCGATTAACGATTCAAAATAAGCTCCTTTCTTATTTAAAAAACAGCCAACTGAGCGGGGAAGCTTACGCCGTAAGAGTTTGGGTTATTGCGCCAGCAAAGACCGGTTAATCAACGTCCCATAAGTTGCCGGAGGGTTGTGCTTTTTCTTGGAGGAATGCGTTCGTATTTGTTGCCGACCAATGCCGAAAAGTGCCATCTATTTTTGCCAGCTCGTTTCTTAACTTCTATAATCGTGACAATCCTGGTTCAGACACCCTACCGCGCTCCCTCGTTTACCTTCAACCCCAGTTTTTCACCCGCCTGCACCATGAACGGGTAGGCGGCTTCGTGGGTGTTGCTGATGTCGCCCTCCAGGATAGCCTCGCGGACGGCTTCCTTGATTTCGCCCACCTCACGGCCCGGCGGGATGCCGAACGTCCGCATGATGAGTTCGCCGGTGATGACCGGCTGAAAATTCCGCAACTTGTCCTTCTCTTCCAGTTCCTGCAGCTTGTGTTCCACCTTGTCGAAGTTGCGAAGGTGCTTTTTCACCTTGTCGTAATTCTTGGAGGTGATGTCGGCGCGGCACAGGGTCATCAGGGCTTCCAGGTCTTCGCCGGCTTCGAAGAGAACGCGCCGCAGGGCCGAATCCGTCACGGTTTCCTTCACCAGCGCGATGGGACGGAGGTGGAGACGCACCAGCTTCTGGACGAACTTCATCTTTTCGTTGAGGGGCAGTTTCAGCTTGCGGAAAATGGCGGGAACCATGCGGGCCCCCAGTTCTTCGTGGCCGTGAAACGTCCAGCCCACCGTCTTGTCGAAACGCTTGGTGGCGGGCTTGGCCACGTCGTGCAGAATGGCTGCCCAGCGCAGCCACAAGTCGTCGGAGCGGGCGGCCACGTTGTCGAGCACCTGCAGGGTGTGGTAGAAATTGTCCTTGTGCCCCTTGCCCTCCAAGATTTCCACGCCTTGCAATTCCAGCAACTCGGGCAGGATCTTCCTGAGCAGTCCGGCCTGGTTGAGCAGTTTGAAGCCGTAGGAGGGGGTGGGCGAGGCGATGATCTTGTTCAACTCTTCGGTCACGCGCTCCATCGAGACAATGTCCAGCCGGTCCCCGTATTCGGTCAGCGCGTCGAAGGTGTCGGGGGCAATGTCGAAACCCAACTGGGAGGCGAAGCGCACGGCCCGCATCATCCGCAGCGGATCGTCGGAAAACGTAATGCCCGGTGCCAGCGGGGTGCGGATGATTCTTTTCCGGAGGTCTGCCACGCCGTCGAACGGATCGACCAGTTGACCAAAATCGTCTTCGTTGAGGCTGATGGCCAGGGCATTGATGGTGAAATCGCGTCGGTTCTGGTCGTCTTCGATGGTGCCGTTTTCCACCAGGGGCTTGCGCGATTCCCGGCGGTACGATTCCTTGCGGGCGCCCACGAACTCCACTTCCCAGTCGTCGAGGCGGAGTTGGGCCGTGCCGAAGTTCTTGAACACGGCCACCGGAATCCGTCGACCGCTGTTGCTGGCCACCCGTTCGGCCAGGGTAATGCCGCCGCCGATGCACACCACGTCGATGTCGTGGGAAGGGCGTTTGAGCAGCAGGTCCCGCACGAAGCCCCCGATCACGTACGCCCGCACGCCCAACTCCCGGGCGCTCCGGGCAACGAGTTCAAAGACGGGATTCGCGCGCAACGTTTGAGCGAAATCCATGAATTAAGTTGGGGTTTTGAAGTGTAATGCGGAGTTGGTTTTGGCCCTTTCTCTTCTCCGTTCCCTGGTCTCCGGTCGGCTTCACTGGCGGATGAATTTGATTTCGCCGTTCAGTTCCAGGCGAACGAACGTGGATAATTGAGGTTTTTCCACCACTTGGTTTTCCCAATTTAACGTAAAATCCGCTACTTGTTTCGTTTCCCCGGAAATTTCGTTGGCCGCCCCGGCGGAGTCCGGGGAAGCGATAACGGCTACCCCCCGCCCGAATCGCCGAAGGAATGATCCGCTGGCGCGGTGCTTGACCAGCCGGATGGCTACGCGGCCATCGGGCGCCAGCAGGGCGGGCGCCAGGTTTTTCCCCCCGGGATAGACGACGGTGAGGGGTTTTTCGGCGAATTCCACCAGGTCCCAGGCAATTTCGGGTACGCGCGTTACGTATTGTTGCAACAGCCCGATCTCCCCGATGAGCACGGCGATGGGTTTGACTTCACTGGCCAACGGCGTTTCCGACCCGGTGGGCGCGTCCAGCAAACGCCCCACGGCTTCGGGATTACCCGCGTCAACGCCGACCAGCCAGCCTTCGTCGGAACGGAAACGGATGAGCCCGCCCTTCCGTAATTGTTCCACGGCTTCCTGAAGAGGATTCATGTTCCCGTAACCAAGGTGAAAACCGCCACTGGTTACCAGTGGTTCGCTCCGGTAAGCAGTCAGGCAAAGTTAGAAATATATAAATTATGAAAATTTTGGGCGAAAATTTCCTGCTTTAACTGGGGTCGTGCGGGAGCGCTCGTTCTCTAAGGTGGGGAATGGCCAAACGCGGGCCGAAAAAAGACGGCTTGTTAGTGGGCATTCTCGTAAATTGCCGC
>JACMKY010000022.1 GCA_014379925.1 Cytophagales bacterium
AACGCGCGTTACCCCGCAATCTTTACATCGATAACGTTGCTGACCGGAGGCATTTTTACCGTTTAAAATTAAATTGTTGCTTTGGCAGCAATAGCAAGTGCGTGCTTCTAAAATCATGGTCGACTTTTTTTGGAACAAAGATACCAAGCCAACTAAAAAATACCATTACCATAAAAACGATGGCGACTGCTAACGGGCGTTTTCCAATCGTTGCTGTGCTTCAACGGGTGTTTTCAACTTGAAAGCCAGTTGATTGAATGGCCCTGAAGAAACGCTCAATTGTGCAACACTAGCCATTGGCGGTTCTCCTTACAGCTTTACTCGTTGACCGGTTGCCGCCGCTTTATAAATGGCTTCCACCACCTGGATATCGCGCAGCCCTTCCTGGCCGGGTACCAGCATCGCTTTGCCCTCCATAATGGCCAATGCATCGTCGTCCATCTGTTTGGCCTGCTGCCAGGGTACCTGATAGGAGTGATTGATTTCACCCAGTGGGCTGGTCGCTTTCACCCCGGCGTAGCCCTGATAGGGAGCTACTTTGACTTCTCCCTTCTGGCAGACGATGTCCAGGTAGTTGATGTTTTCGCCAAAACTGGTTTTAATGTCGGCCAGCACGCCCCCCGGAAATTCCAGTAAAGCCGTGGTGGTTTCGTCCAGACCGTTTTGGTAAATTTCCGGGCGGGCAGTAGACGTTTTGGCCGATACAATGGCCAGTGGTTCCGCGCCCACGCCCAGCCGGGCACCCTGAATGGCGTAAACACCCATGTCGTAGAGCACCCCGCCACCCATTTCTTTTTTCTGCTTCCAATGGTTGGTACGGCCTTCCCGGTAGCCGGCTCCGCAGCTTACCTGCTGTACATTTCCCAGCAGTTTCTCCTGCACTATTCGTCGGTATTCCTGGGTATTCGGCTCGTGTTGCAAGCGATAGCCAATGGCCAACGAACGCTTGTTTTTGCGACAAGCCTCGATCATGGCCTGGCATTCCTGGCCAGTCATGGCCATCGGTTTTTCGCACCAGACGTGCTTACCAGCGTTGGCCGCCCGAACTACGTACTCCCGGTGCATGGATGGCGGCAGTACCACGTACACGACGTCAATAGCGGGGTTTTGGGCGATTTGGTCAAAGTTCTGGTAGTTGTAAATGTTCTGGTCCGGAATGGCGTAATTTTTCTTCCACGTTTCCGCTTTGGCCGGGGTACCGGTTACGATACCAGCCAGGTAGCAATGCTTGGTTTGTTGCAGCGCCGGAACCAACAGGTCGGTGCTGTAGTAACCTAAACCCACCAACGCCACGCCCAACCGCTTTTTTGACTGAAAGGTAGCGGAAAGCAAGGTATGGGGAGAAAAGAGGGTAGCGGCACTGCCGAAAGCAAGGGTTTTGAGTACGTTTCTGCGAGTGGTGACCATCATGGCGGTTAGGAGTCAAGATTAAGGGAAGGCCTCCCAGGGAAAGTCGTCTTTTCACTCTCTTCGGACGACCTTCATCCGGGCAAGGCAATTCTGTGCCCGATCCTACGAAGTTAGTCGAATATTGCGTTTTGTCAAGCGGTTTGCCTTCTGTTCAACATCGGTTCGGGCCAGTCCATAAATTTGTTGACGTGAAGGTGAAGGGATTGATCAAAAGCCTCTCCCGACGCGGCGGCTGGTTTTTCGCCCACGTCCGCCGAAACGGACGGGCCGTTAGGGAGGGGTCAACGGCTTAAACGCGGATAGGCAGGCTTTGCCCTCGCCGAGGCTCCCGACGCCAGGAGGCAACCCGGTCTAACGCAATCATTCCCGGTTTTTTCACCCGGTTGTTTCCGTTATTCCAACCTTTCGTTTCCGCACCCGTCCGGACTGGCAACCGGATTGCAACGGGCCACCGCCCCGGCCGGCAATTGAATCCGGTAACCCGTTCCGAACCGTTCGTCGGCCCGGTAGTAATCCGTGCTGATGAAATGCGCCCCCGAAGCCAGGGCCGCCTCCCACCTTCGGTAGTCCCCGGCCCGCGCTTCCCGGGTGCCCTCGTCGGCCCGGGTGCGGACCAGGTAGCCGCTCCGCACCAGGCTTTGGATGGAATCCCGGTACTGAATCGGATCGTTGAGGATGATAAAGGCGGCTTCCGGCTGGCCCGGCGGGGCGTTGACGAACATCACCCGCCCGCGCAGGGAGGGGTGTCCCCGAACGTAACTCGCTCTTTTCTCTCCTCCCTCATCGAGCACGAAGAGCACCTTTCCCCGGCAGTCTGCCAGGGAGGGCCAGTGCTGGGCCTTCACGGCGGCTTCCAGGGAGGGATGCTCACCCCTTACCTGGTCGGGGGTAAGGATGTATTCCGGGGGAAAAACGGCGCGGATCTCGGCATCCAGGGAATCGAAGGTGGCCGAGGTGAAAGCCAAAGGCCGCACAAATCCGGGCTGGTTGATGAGATCGGTTTTGGCGTTGAAGGAAACGGCGATGGGTAGGTGGTTGGGGTGGGCGCGCGACCAATCCTTGATTTCTTGCAGGCAATCCCGGAGGCGCAGGCACTGGGACCGGAAATCAATGTCCTGCACGTGGAGTACCTTGAAGCCCGGACTCTTCATCTTTCCCAGGGAGTCGAAGGGCAGCGGCGTCTGGCCGCTCTGCTCCACCAAAGCAATGCCCAAAGGCCGGGCGTAGCGACCGCCTTGCGGATCGTGTACCACGTCGATTTCCAGCTTGCGCAGGCCCAGGTCGAGTTGGGCCGGAAGGGGAATGTGCTGATAGTCCAAACTCAGGAAAAGAGCGGAATCCCGGGCCATCAAGGCCCGCATCAGGGCCGGCTCGATGGCTCCCTTGTAGCTGTTGTGGCTGCCCACCACCTGGATTTGGTTGAGTTTGAGGGGCGGGGTAGTGGCGGCCGGGGTACGTTGAGAAATGGGTTGGCATGCGGTTGCCCACCCGAAGGTGAGGGCAATCAATAACGCTCCTGCCGATCGGTTGTCAGTATTCATAGTTGCCTGCGCGCGTGGAAACGAATTTAGAAGCGCAAAAGTAACGGCTGGTTGTTAACGTGGTGTTTACGAATGGTTAGCGTTTGTTTACCATTCGTTACCCGGGTTGCCCAACGGTTAACGTTGGGCAACCCAAAACATTTTCCCCCCGCGGGCAACCCGTTTTGTTTGCGTAACTTGAACCGTGCTTCCGAGAACCACCCCCTTCCTCCCTTCCTCCGGTCCGACCCCGCCGGTAGCCAAACACTACGACTACGTGATTGCGGGCGCGGGCTGCGCGGGACTGAGCCTGGCGTATCACCTCAACCAGACCCGTCTGCGCAACCAATCCATCCTCCTCATCGACCAGGTCCGCAAGGAAACCAACGACCGTACCTGGAGTTTCTGGGAGGCGGGCGACGGACCCTTCGAAGCGGTGGTGTGGCGTCAGTGGTCGGACGTGCATTTCCACGGCGCGGCCTTCTCGGCGCGGCTCGATTTGTCGCCGTATCGCTACAAGATGGTGCGGGGCATTGATTTCTACCGGTTCGTGGCGGAAGACCTGCGGAAGAATCCCAACGTGTCGTGGGCGCACGAAACCATCGTGGCCATCGAAGAAAACGGCTCGGGCGCCCGCGTGCATACTGAGGGGGGGGTCTACCACGCCGACTGGGTATTTGACAGCACCCGCGCTCCCCGGCTCGACCTGCCCCACCGCCACAACCTGCTGCAGCACTTCAAGGGCTGGGAAATTGAAACCCCGGAACCGGTCTTCGACCCGGCGGTGGCGACCCTGATGGATTTCCGGATCGAACAGAAGGAACAAGCCCGCTTTTTCTACGTGCTGCCCTCCGACCCGCGCCGGGCCCTGGTGGAATTCACCGTTTTCTCGGAACGCCTCCTCGACCCGGCTGAGTACGAAGCCGAGTTGCGGCAGTACCTGAAAAATTTTCTCCGGGTGGACCGCTACCGGGTGGAGAAGGAAGAGTTCGGCGTGATTCCGATGACGGACGAACCGTTGACCGAACGCGCGTCCGAACACGTCTTTCGCATCGGCACGGCGGGGGGCTACACCAAACCTTCTTCGGGATATACCTTCGTGCGGATTCAGCAACGCACGCAGGCCATTGTGCGGGCGCTGCTCGATACCGGCCAGCCCGCTTCCCGCGCCCGCGTTTTCCAATCCCGGTTTGGCTGGTACGACAGCGCCTTGTTGAACGTGATGCAGGAACGACGCTACGAAGCCCGGGAAATCTTCACCCAGCTTTTCCGGAAGAATCCGCCCGCCACCGTACTGCGGTTTTTGGACGAATCCACTACTTTTCCGCAGGAACTGCGCATTATGGCCTCGGTTCCGCCCCGGCCTTTCCTGGCGGCCGTGGCCGAGGTGGTTTGGAAACGGGTACGAAGCCGGGTGGGGTAGGAAAAGGATTTCCGTTTCCCATAAATTGCGTTAGATTTGCCCCCCGGCAAAACAGTCTTCCCAAAACAACCACCACCCGTATGGCATACCTATTCACTTCGGAGTCGGTCTCCGAAGGTCATCCCGACAAAATAGCCGACCAGATCTCCGACGCGTTGATCGATCACTTCCTGGCTTTTGACCCTTCCTCCAAGGTAGCGTGCGAAACCCTGGTCACGACCGGTCAGGTCGTATTGGCGGGTGAAGTAAAATCCACCGTTTACCTCGACGTACAAACCATCACCCGGGAAGTCATTCGCAAGATCGGGTATACCAAGAGCGAATACATGTTCGAGGCCAACTCCTGCGGGATCTTTTCCGCCATCCACGAACAGTCGGCCGACATTAACCAGGGCGTGGAGAAAATCAACCCCGAAGACCAGGGTGCGGGCGATCAGGGAATGATGTTCGGCTACGCCACCCGCGAAACTGAGAACTACATGCCGCTGGCCCTGGACCTGGCGCACAAGATCCTGCTCGAACTGGCCGTGGTCCGGCGCGAAAACGCGGACATCACCTACCTGAGGCCCGATGCCAAGTCGCAGGTCACCATTGAATACTCGGACGATAACCGGCCCCAACGCATCGATACCATCGTCGTCTCCACCCAGCACGATGACTTCGATGAGGACGAGAAGATGCTGGCCAAAATCAAGGCCGACATCATCCACATCGTTATTCCCCGCGTGAAGGCAAAGCTCAAGCCCGAACTGCACGGCCTGTTTACCGACCAGATCACCTACCACATCAACCCCACCGGCAAGTTCGTGATCGGTGGCCCCCACGGCGATACCGGGCTGACCGGGCGCAAGATCATCGTGGATACCTACGGTGGCAAGGGCGCGCACGGTGGCGGGGCCTTTTCGGGCAAGGATCCCTCGAAGGTGGACCGGAGTGCCGCGTACGCCACCCGCCACATCGCCAAGAACCTGGTGGCCGCCGGACTCTGCGACGAGGTGCTTGTACAAGTATCGTACGCCATCGGGGTGGCCAAACCCTGCGGGCTTTACGTCAACACCTACGGCACGGCCAAGGTAGACCTCACGGACGGCGAGATCGCTCAGAAAGTGGAGGAAATTTTCGACCTGCGCCCGTATTTCATCGAGCAGCGACTGAAGTTGAGGAATCCCATCTACTCCGAAACGGCCGCGTACGGCCACATGGGACGGGAAAACGTCGTGCTCAACAAAACCTTCCGATCCCCGGACGGACAACTTCTCCACAAGGAAGTAGAACTGTTTACCTGGGAAAAACTCGATTACGTTGACCAGGTGAAAAAGGCCTTTGGCGTGTGAGGATGAGGGAAAGTCTGAACCACGGTTTTCCCGATCGATCGGGAAAACCGTGGTTCGGATCGCTTATCTATTGCACTTTATCCTTGTGTTTCTTGATCTGGATCTTCAGTGCTTCCACGGCCATATCCGCCGCCCCTTCAAAGGTCGTTGCTAACTCCTTGGCAAACAGTATCCCTCCCGGAATGTTGAGTTTGATTTCCACTACTTTGTTCTCGCGTCGGTAGTCCCCTTTGTCCAGTTTCAGGTACACTTCCCCGTCCACGATGCGATCGTAAAACGTTTCCAACTTGTCGGTCTTCATTTGAATGAAGTTGAGCAGTTTCTGATCGGCGTCGAAATGGATGGAATGCATTTGAAGTTTCATAGTCTTACGATGGTTGAAAGTGAAAAAACAAAAACGAAACTTAAGGTAGAAAAAGGCCGGCAACGGATCCGTTGCCAGAGACCAGTTTCCTTACTGACTTCAGGAATCACCAAACTGTAGCGGAGCGGGTGCGGCCGTCGGAGCGGGAAAGGCGCAGTATTCGGGTTAGGCCTTGGGGTGCGCCTGCTCGAAAACCTGTTTAAGCCGGTCGAGCGAATTGTGGGTATACACTTGGGTAGCGGCCAGACTGGCGTGCCCCAGCAGGTCCTTGATGGCGTTCAGGTCGGCCCCCTTCTCGAGCAGGTGGGTAGCAAAGGAGTGCCGCAGTACGTGCGGACTCTTCTTCTCGATGGTGGTAATCATACTCAGGTATTTTTTGACGATTCGTTGGATCATCATCGGATAGCTCGGCTCCCCCTTGTCAGTTACCAACAAGTGATGGGTCATTGGGGCGGGGAACGCGGTTTTCCGGGCCGCCGAATACGCTTCCAGCAGGGACGGCAGGCTGTTGTGGATGGGAACAATGCGTTGCTTGCTGCCCTTTCCGGTCACCTTGATCACCTGCTCGGCAACCCTGACGTCGCCTTCTTTGAGGTGAATCAACTCGGCCAGGCGGATTCCGGTACCGTACAGCAGTTCCAGAACCAGCTTGTCGCGCAAGCCGGAGAAGCCCTCGGCAAACTCGAATTGGTCCAGCAGCAGACTCAGGGGTTTTTCGTCGACGAAGGCGGGCAGGGAACGGCTCGTTTTCAAGGCTATCACCTTCTGCATCGGGTCGAGGGAGATGGTTTCTTTCTTGAGCAGGAACTTATAAAAAGTGCGGAGTGTGGCCATCTTCCGGTTGATGGAAGTGGCTTCCATCTTCTGCTCCACCAAGCTCACAATCCAGGAGCGGACCATTGGAAAGGTGGCGTTTTCGGGACCCGCCAGTTCGTAGGTCGCCGCCAAGTAGTCCGTGAATTGGGTTAGGTCGCGCTGGTAGGCGGTGAGGGTGTGGGGGCTGCTCCGCCGTTCGTACTGGAGGTATTGCAAAAAAAGATTCACCATATGGGTAGCACCTGCCTGTAGTAGGCTACCAATATGGTGAAATTATGGAAGGAAAAAGAAAAGCGGATTAAATATTTTTGTCGTCGCCGAACATCCGCTGCTTGTAGGCCGCCTTGATTTTTTCGGTACGACGCGCAACGGAAGGCTTCTTAAAGGCAGTACGCGCGCGCAGGGCCTTCAACACCCCCGTGCGCTCAAACTTCTTTTTGAACCTTTTCAGGGCCTTGTCAATGGATTCGTTGTCCTTAATGCTAATGATAATCATCGGTTGATGCGTAGTTTTGTTTTCCGAACGTCTTTTGCGGGGAGGGCAAAAATAGAAAATGAATTGATCATAATCAAGTCAACCGCCCACAAATTTGCAAAAACCGACCTGGCGGCGTTCCTTCGGTTCCACCCACGGAAGTCGGTGGTAAATTACCCGTATCTTGGCTGTTACCAACGCCGAATGCACACCGTCCGTCCGCTTTCTTTCGAGCAGTCATAACGCATCGCGCGTAAAGTGTCGCGGCATTCGTCCACGCAATGCATCCACCCATCCACTCATAAACTCCCCATGCCCGTTGCCATCATCGATATGGGAACCAACACCTTCCACCTGCTCATTGCCGAACTGCAAGGCAACGGGTTTCAAATCCTCCACCAGGAAAGCCGCGCGATGAAGATCGGGCAGGGTGGCATCAGCCGGGGCGTGCTCACTGAGGCAGCCTGCCAACGCACCCTCGACGGCCTGGCGCACTTCCGCCGCGTGGCTGACCAGTATGGCGTGCCTCCCGAACGAATCGTAGCCACCGCCACCAGCGCCGTTCGCAGCGCCCGCAACGGCCCCGAACTGGTGCGCGACATTGCGGCGCGGACGGGCATCCGGGTCGAGGTGATTTCCGGTGAAACCGAGGCGGAATACATCTACCTGGGCGTGCGGGCCGCCCTCCCGCTGGGTGATGCCCCTTCCCTCATCGTCGACATCGGCGGGGGCAGCGTGGAATTCATCATCGGCAACGCCGGGCGCATCTTCTGGAAACGGAGTTTTGAAATCGGAGCCCAGCGGCTGCTGGATGAATTCGTCGCCACTGATCCCGTTTCACCCGCTTCGGTGGCCGCCCTGCGTCAATACCTGGGAGGGCAATTGGCGCCGCTCACGCGGGCGGTGGGGGAGTACCGGCCGCAAACCCTGGTCGGCTCGGCGGGCGCCTTCGATACGCTGGTCGAAATCCACTACCTTCGCAGCGGGCAGGAGTACCACTGGGCGGCACTCCACGAAGCGAAAACCACGGAATTTCACCTGCCCGTAGCGGCGTTCACCGCCATTAACCGCCAACTGCAAACGACCGGCCGGGCCGAGCGGCTGGCCATTCCGGGAATGCTCGCCACGCGGGTGGACATGATCGTGGTGGCTTCTTGCCTGATCGATTTTCTGATCGAACAGTACGGCATCCCCCCCGCCGATGGCTTCCTCCGCATTTCCTCCTATGCCCTCAAGGAAGGCGTACTGCAAAGCGTACGGGAGCGCTTTTCGAATAAATCTTGATGTCGACTCCTATCTACTACCCGTGAAAACACTCCTCAGTCGCTTGGTTATCGGGCTGATCCGCTTCTACCAGTACGGCATTTCGCCCTACTTGCCTGGTGCTTGCCGCTACACTCCCACCTGTTCGCAGTACAGCGTGGAAGCCATCCGCAAGTACGGGGTGCTGAAAGGCGCCCGGATGGGACTCCGGCGGATCGGCCGTTGCCACCCCTGGGGGGGAAGTGGCTACGATCCGGTGGGATAAAGCAGCTTAGCGTCTGGGGTTCAAAATTTCGGGTTACTGGCTGCCTTTCAAACGTACGCGCTGCCATACACCCGTTGAGGCACGTTCCCCGCCTTTTTCGCTTGCCAAGCTGTCTAATGACCAATGGCGGATAGTCAACCACTTGCTCCTCAAATCAATTGGTAGTTCTTGTATTCCCCGATGCGGATTCCCGTGCGCTTTTCGATCAGGTGCAGGAGTTTTTTACGGACGGTAAACCGGTGCCGGATCCGGCGAACATCGAACTCCCAGTCTTGGGCCGCGATGATTTCCCGCATTAGCCGGGGATGCGTTCCCTCGAAACGCGCCAGCTCGTCAATCTCGTAGTAGTCAAATTCGCCCTCCCGCACATTCTGCCGGATCCACTCGTCGTCGTGCCAGAAACTGTGGAAGTACTTGGCTTTTTTTTGCATCAGCGCCGGGGGACGCACGTAGGAATAGTGAAAGACGGTGGCATCCGCCGGTTTTACGCGCAATTTTTCTCCCTTATCACCATTTTCGTACCCTTCGCGCGAAGGGTACCGACGAAACCCCTGCGAGTCGCGGTAAGAACGGATGGTGGGCAGGTTGCGGACAATCCGAATTTCTTTGCGGTGCCAGCGGCGGGTATTTCCCACAAACTGGTAGCTGCCGTAGAAATTCAGGAAATTGAGCAACAATCCTTCTACCCGTTCATCTTCCCAATGCTGCCTCATCAGGCGAAACAGGTTGTCCAGGTCATTCTCGTGGATCACCTCATCGGCCTGAATGTGAAAACCCCAGTCACCGGTGAGGTGATCAAGGGCGACGTTGGCTTGCTGGGCAAAAACTTTACCGTTTTGCCGCAGGTTTTCGTCCCAGACAGTGTCCACAATTTTAATTTTCGGGGAATTCAAGCCCACCACCGCTTCGCGGGTGCCATCGGTGGAATCGCCCACCGCGATCACAAATTCGTGACAGAGGGGCAGAATGGATTGAACTGCTTGCAGAAAGGGGTAGCCGTAGGTGAACCCGTTGCGGATGTAGGAAAAGCCACTGATTTTCATATTCAATCGACTTGGTCTGTTTCGGCAAATTGCCCGCATCGTTCACCGTCAACTGGTCTGCATCAACGTTAACTTGCGGTAAAGGCCCCGCTCGTTGTCCAGCAGGTCGGCGTGATTGCCCCGCTCGATTATTTCCCCCTGGTGAATGACCAGAATCTCGTCGGCGTGCTGCACCGTGCTGAGGCGGTGGGCGATGACCAGCGAGGTGCGGTCTTTCATCAGGTTGGTGAGCGCCTCCTGCACCAGTCTTTCCGATTCGGTATCCAGCGCCGAGGTGGCTTCGTCGAGAATCAGGATGGGGGGATTTTTGAACACGGCCCGGGCGATGCTGATGCGCTGCCGCTGCCCGCCCGACAGCTTCGTTCCCCGGTCGCCGATCACGGAATCGTAGCCGTTTTCGGTGGCCACGATGAATTCGTGGGCATTGGCAATCCGGGCCGCCTTCATCACGTCTTCCCGCGAGGCATCGGGCATGCCGAAGGCGATGTTGTTGAAAATGGTGTCGTTGAAGAGAATGGATTCCTGCGTGACAATGCCCATCTGTGCCCGCAGCGATTCGGTCTGGTAGGCGCGCAGGTCCGTGCCGTCGAGGGTGATGCGCCCCCCCGACACGTCGTAAAAGCGCGGAATCAGGTCGGCGATGGTGGACTTGCCGCTGCCCGAAGGTCCCACCAGGGCCACGCACCGGCCCTTGGGAATGCGGAAGCTGACGTTTTGCAGCACGGGCGCGTTGGCGTAGGCGAAGGAAACGTTTTCGAAGGCGATCTCCTCTTCAAACCGCCGGAGGGGCTGGGCACCGGGCTGGTCCTGAATGGCTGGTTGCAGGCGGATCAGTTCCAGCACCCGCTCGCCGGCGGCCAACCCGCGTTGCACGCTGCTGAAGGTGCCCGAGAGTTCCTTGGCGGGCCGGATGATCTGGGAAAAAAGGAGGATGTACAGGATAAAGGTGCTGGCCTCAAGATCGGACTGATTGCGCAGCACCAGCGAACCGCCGTACCACAGGAGACCCGCCACGATGAGCACGCCGGTAAACTCCGAAAAGGGCGCCGACAACTCGCGCTTGTAGGCGATGGAACGGGCGATGCGCCGGTAGTTGGCATTCTCGACGTTGAATTTTTCCGTCACGTAACCCAGGGCATTGAAGGCTTTTACCACCCGCAGCCCCCCCAGGGTTTCGTCGATCAGGCTCAGCAGGCTGCCCAGCGAGCGCTGTCCTTCCTTCGACTCGGCCCGGATTTTCCGGACCAGCAGGGCAACCATCGCCCCCGACAGCGGGAGAAAAAACAGGGAAAACAACGTAAGCGGGACGGACATGCTAAACAACACCACAAACAGGGCAATTAAGCTAACGGGCTCCTTCAGCCAAATGGAAAGAGTATTTGCCAGCGTGCTTTCCACTTCCTGGGCGTCGGCGGTGAGCCGGGAGATGAGATCGCCCCTCTTTTCGTTCGAGAAAAAGCCCAGGTGCAACGAAGCCACGTTGTTGAAGGCGGCTTTTCGAAGTTGATACGTGATTTCGGTGCGAAAAAACTCGATGACGCGCAGGGATAAATACCGGAATAGATTGGAAAACAACACGGTGATCACCAACATTATGCACACGAACTGCAGAGCGCCGAAAGCCCCGTGCTCCGTCCGGAACGTAGCGAGGTGGTAGTTGAACAAGGCTTTGAGATAGGCAAGGTCCGGTGAGAAAACGGGTTCTTGCAGCATCTTCGCCAGGTCCTCCGGCGAGAATTTGCTGAAGAGTACGTTCAACAGGGGAGCGAGCAGGGTGAAGTTAAGGATGCCGAACACGATGGAGAGCAGAGAAAACACCGCGTAAGGCACGGCAAACCGGCCGTAGGGCCGGGCGAAAGACAGCAGTTGGAAGTAGATTTTCAAGAGGGATTGGGTTAGGCACCGGTTCAACGGATGAGTTACGTGAACTGCTCCTGGTGCTACAAAACGAATG
>JACMKY010000206.1 GCA_014379925.1 Cytophagales bacterium
CAAGCCCAGCGACTTCATTTCCACGCCGTGATCCAAGCCCTCAAAAATTTCCTCTTCCCACTTGCTGGCGCTGATTTTTCGGTACACCGTTACCCGGGGCTGGTCCTGGGCAACCATTATGTACTCTTCAACACTCAGTAAACTCTGGTATTCTTCCAGCTTTTCCGCTTTGTCGATGTTCTGCGTGGACCTGGACAGTACTTCCATCAGGACAACGGGATTCAACACTGCGTGCAGTTGGGTCCGTTGTTCATCCTTGCGCACGACCACGATGTCCGGCAAACGCGACTGCTCCTTTTTTTGAATAAAGACACTCGTCGCCTGGGAGTACACCTTGAAAAATTTGCCTTTCAAAAGTATACCCAACAAGATGTGCAAATTGGAAACGATGGCATCGTGTCTTTGGGTTGGCATGGGGAACGTGGGCAGTTGCTTTTGGTCAAACTCCCCGCTCAGCACGTACGCCACCAACGTTTCATCCACGGGCTCGCCGGAGTACAAGGACACGATCTGACCGTCCACCAATTCAAACCGGGCCTCCACCCGCTCGGTGAACTGATGAAAATCGTCGGTGGTGAATATTTTTTGGGTAATCATCGTTTCGTGCTCGTTTGGTACGCACGCCAGGGCAACCAACGGTGCCCGTCCGGCTGACGGCTCACGCGGCCTCCTCCATGTTCGACTTCATCTTCAGCAGGGCCGCCTTGTATTCGCGCGGCATCACCTTCACGAACGATTGCAGGGCCACGCCCCAGTTTTCCAGGATGGCCCCGGCCACTTCGCTGCCCGTAAACTGCCGGTGGTTATCAATCATTTCCTTCAGGGTGTTGATGTCCTGGTAGTCGAGGGGGTCGAAGTCGATGGGTTCGCTGGGATTGCAGTGGCTCCGGAAGGTGGAACGGGGATCGTAGGCGTAAGCAATGCCCCCGCTCATGCCAGCCGCGAAGTTCTTGCCGGTTTCGCCCAGGATCACGGCCACGCCCCCCGTCATGTATTCGCAACCGTGGTCGCCCACGCCCTCCACCACGGCTTTCATCCCCGAGTTGCGCACGCAGAAGCGTTCGCCCGCCTGCCCCCGGATGTAGGCCTCGCCGGAAGTGGCGCCGTAGAAGGCCACGTTGCCGACGATGATGTTTTCACTCGCCCGGAAGGTAGCAGCCTGGTCGGGATACAAGATCAACTGACTGCCGGACAAGCCTTTGCCAAAGTAATCATTGGCTTCCCCCTCCAGCTCAAACCGGAGACCGGCCGCGCCGAAAGCCCCGAAACTCTGCCCTGCCGACCCGCGGAACTTGACGTGAATGGTTCCTTCGGGCAATCCCCTTCCCTTGTAACGCTTGGAAATCTCGTTGGAAAGCATGGTGCCCACCGCCCGGTCGGTGTTGAGGATGGGAAATTCAGCGAAGACGGATTCCCCGTTTTCCAGGGCCGGCTCGGCGATTTCCAGCAACCGCCAGTCCAGCACCCCCGCCAGGCCGTGGTCTTGTTCCATCTGCTTGTAGAGACCCACGTTTTCGTCGTGGGGCGCCTGGTAGAGCAGCGGACTCAAATCGAGGTGCTTGATCTTCCAGTGATCGATGCCGTCGCGTACCTTCAGCACGTGCGCCTGCCCCACCATTTCGTTGACGGTGCGGAAGCCCAGCTCGGCCATGGTTTCGCGCAGGTCTTCGGCCAGGAAGTTGAACAGGTTCACCACGTGTTCCGGTTCGCCCGTGAAAAGATTGCGCAGGTCGGGGTCTTGCGTGGCAACCCCCACCGGACACGTGTTGAGGTGGCATTTCCGCATCATGATGCAGCCTTCCACCACCAGCGCCGCCGTGGCCACGCCGAACTCTTCGGCACCCAGCAAAATGGCGACCGCCAGGTCCTTGCCCGTCCGGATCTGCCCGTCCGTCTGCAGCGTGACGCGGCTGCGAAGGTTGTTTTTCACCAGGGTCTGGTGCGCTTCGGCCAGGCCGATTTCCCAGGGAATGCCCGCGTGGCGGATGGAGCTGATGGGCGAAGCGCCCGTGCCGCCGTCGTGGCCCGAAATCAGGATCACGTCGGCGTGGGCCTTGGCAACTCCCGAGGCAATGGTGCCGACGCCCGCCTCGGCCACCAGTTTTACGTTGATGCGCGCGGCGCGGTTGGCGTTTTTGAGGTCAAAGATGAGTTGCGCCAGGTCCTCGATGGAGTAGATATCGTGGTGGGGCGGGGGAGAGATGAGTCCCACGCCGGGCGTGGCGTGGCGCACCCGCCCGATCCATTCGTCCACCTTGTGGCCCGGCAGTTGACCGCCTTCGCCCGGCTTGGCTCCCTGCGCCATCTTGATCTGCAGGTCATCCGCGTTCACGAGGTACTCGCTCGTGACCCCGAAACGACCGGACGCGACCTGCTTCACCGCGGAGCGACGCAGGTCGCCGTTCGGGTCGCGCACGAACCGGTCCGGATCCTCGCCGCCCTCACCGGTGTTCGAACGACCGCCGATGCGGTTCATCGCGATCGCCAGCGTCTCATGGGCCTCCTTGGAGATCGACCCGTAGGACATCGCGCCGGTGGAG
>JACMKY010000207.1 GCA_014379925.1 Cytophagales bacterium
ATGCGCCTGATTACCGACTACCTCCACGCCTTGTCCGAAACGGAGCGGGCGAAAATAACGGGGTTGACCGCCGCCAGGGTGTATCGGATTAGATAGTGGATAATTGTCAACTATCCTAGTTCGACTTCGCTCACTATGACCACTATCCACTATCCTAGTTCGACTTCGCTCACTATGACCACTATCCACTATCAATTATCCACTATCTAAGCCGATACACCCTGGCGGCGGTCAAACCCGTTATTTTCGCCCGCTCCGTTTCGGACAAGGCGTGGAGGTAGTCGGTAATCAGGCGCATCGTTTCCCCGTACGAAGCCGACAACCGGCACACGGGCCAGTCGGAACCGATCAGGAGGCGGTCCGGGCCGAACGCTTCGAGGGCCAGGTCCAGGTAGGGGCGAAAGTCAACCGGCTGCCACTTGCCCCAAACGGCTTCGGTGACCAGGCCCGACAACTTGCAGGACACGTTGGAACAAGCGGCCAGTGCGCGCATATCTTCCCCCCAAGGAGCCATTCGCTGCTCCCTGACGAACGGCTTGGCGAGGTGATCCAGTACGAAGGGCTGGTCGGGAAACGCGCGCACCAGTTCGAGCGCTACCGGCAGGTGTTTCGGATGAATCAACAAGTCGTAGCACAAACCGAATTGCTTCAGGTAGCCCAGGCCCCGCCGGAAATCGGGACGGAGCATAAACCGGTCGTCCGGCTCGTCCTGCAATCCGTGACGGATGCCGCGCAGCAGCGGATTCCGGGCGAACCCCGCCAACCGGTCCGCCGCGTCTTCCGCCCGTAAATCCACCCATCCCACCACCCCCCGAATGAACGGGTGCCGTTTGGCCAGGTTGAGCAGAAAGTCGGTTTCGGCCTCGCTTTGGCTTGCCTGCACGGCCACGCACCCGTCGAAGCCAGCCGCGCGGAGGTCGGGTTGCAGGTCGTCGGGCAGGTAATCCCTTTTCAATGCCGCCATGTCATCGCCAATCCAGGCGTGTTCAACGGGATGGTACCGCCAGAAGTGCTGATGGGCGTCTATTTTCACGGGACGGTGGTTGGTTATTATTCACAACCGATAAATCAGTTCCAGGTACGCCCACTTTTCCCCTTCCTTCGCCTCCGGCACGCGCTCCTGAAAGGTACCCATCAGGTCCTCCCACGCCTGACACTGGGGGTGCAGGGTCAGGTAGCGGGGAAAATCCACTTCCGGCTGGAAAGCATCGGTGGTTTCCAGCGTCATCAACAACCGACGGCCCAGCAGGTAGATCCTCAGGTCCAGGATGCCCACCGCCCGCAAGGCTTCCGTCACCTCCGGCCAGGGATGGGCGTGGTGGTAGCGGTACTGCCGAACGGCCTCCGGATCGTCCTTCAGGTTGATGGTTAGGGCGTAAGTTTTCACCGTGATCAATGATCGCTCCTATGCATTGGTCACTGATCATTGATAATTGACCATTGATTGGCGGGAGGAGCCCAGTCCCTGGATGCCCAGTTCCACCACGTCGCCGGGCCGGAGATATTGGGGCGGCTTGAAACCCAGTCCCACGCCCGCGGGCGTACCCGTGGAAATGACGTCGCCGGGCAGCAGCGTCATGAACTGGCTGATGTAGCTGAGCAGGAAAGGCACGCCAAACACCAGGTTGGCCGTGTTGCCGTCTTGTTTGGTCACGCCGTTCACTTTCAGCCAAAGCCGCAGGTTGTTGACGTCCGGAATTTCGTCGGGCGTGGCCAGGAACGGTCCCAGCGGCGCAAACGTGTCGCAGCTTTTGCCCTTCACCCACTGTCCGGAGCGTTCGAGTTGGAAGGCCCGTTCGCTGTAATCGTTGTGCAGCACGTAACCGGCCACGTAGTGCATCGCCTCCGCCTCTGCCACGTAAGCGGCCTTCTTGCCCACGACGACGGCCAGTTCCACTTCCCAATCGGTTTTCTCGCTGTTTTTGGGGATGATCACGTCGTCGTTGGGTCCTGCCAGCGCGGTGGTGGACTTGAAGAAAATAATGGGTTCGACGGGCAGGGCCATGTTGCTCTCCGCCGCGTGGTCTTTGTAATTGAGGCCCACGCAGATGATCTTGCTGGGCCGGGCGATGGGCGGACCCAACCGCACGGATTCGTCCACCGTCGGACAGCCATCGGCGTGGTCGGCCAGCCAGGCGGCCAACCGTCGCGGACCATCGGTGTTAAAGAAGGCTTCGGTGTAGTCCTCGCCAAACGCGCTCACGTCCAGGCGTCGGTCGTCGAGTAGGATGCCCGGCCTTTCGGCGTCCGGTTCGCCCAATCGAATGAGTTTCATGGCGGGTTACAGGTTAAAGGTTGTGGTGGGTTACAGGTTGGAAGTAGGTAGTTGAAAAAGATTTTTCACATTGTTTCCCCGTCAAAGAATGAACCCATCCCGTCCCATCCCATCTCAAATCAACCTGCAACCCGTAACCTGCAACCTGCAACCCATTACCCGCCTACGTGTTCAGGGTGATGAATCCCCCGTCGATGGGGTAGTTGGTGCCGGTGATGAAGGCGGCTTCGTCGGAGCAGAGGTAGAGCGCCAGG
>JACMKY010000208.1 GCA_014379925.1 Cytophagales bacterium
ATCCGACCTGCCCGAGCAGCCCGATTTCGCGGCGGTAAACAACCTGCTGGTGCGGATGCGGCGAATGGTGTACGCGGAGTGGGGTGGGTAGTGTTTGGCGTCTACCACTTTGCGCTTCGTTACCAGGCACTTCCGGAATCCATCTTTTTTCTTTCCGGCTTCCTGATTGCCCATCCCTTCCCGATTCCTATTTTTGCTCATCACGATCTCAAATCCGCGCGGCGTCCTCCCGCCTTCGAAGAACTTCCGCCATCCAGCATCCGGTCCATGCCCAGTTTCAACCACCTCCACTGCCACACCCAGTATTCGCTGCTCGACGGAGCGGCCAGCATCACCGGCATGATGAAAAAGGCCCAGGCCGACGGAATGCGGGCGGTGGGCCTGACCGACCACGGCAATATGTTCGGGGCGTTCAAGTTCGTGGCGGAGGCCAACAAGTACAACGTCAAGCCCATCGTGGGCTGCGAGTTCTACCTGGTGGAAGACCGCCACCGCAAGACGTTCAGCAAGGACGCCTCGTCGGGGCTGGCGGCCAAGGACGTGCGGCGGCACCAGTTGCTGCTGGCCAAAGACCACGCGGGCTACGTGAACCTGGCCAAGCTCTGTTCGCTGGGCTTCGTGGAAGGCTTCTACCTCAAATACCCGCGCATCGACAAGGCATTGGTGGCGCAATACCACCACGGTCTGATCGCCACCACCTGCTGCATCGGGGCGGAGGTGCCGCAGGCCATCCTCCACGAGGACGAAGCGGCGGCCGAGAAAAAATTCCGTTGGTGGCTGGACCTGTTCGGGGAGGATTACTACGTGGAAATCCAGCGGCACAAGATGGACGAACAGGAAAAGGTCAACGCCACGCTGCTGAAGTTCGCCAAAAAGTACGGGGTGAAGACCATTGCCTCCAACGACTCGCACTACATCGATCAGGCCGATTTCAACGCCCACGACATCCTGCTGTGCGTCAACACGGGCGAGGTGCAAAGCACGCCGGTTTACAAGGGGGAGGGCTCCACGCCCCGCGGTCACCGCTTCGGCTTTTTCAACGATCAGTTCTACTTCAAAACGCAGGCCGAAATGGGCCAGCTTTTTCACGACCTGCCCCAGTCGCTGGACTACACCAACGAGATCGTTGACAAGATCACGCCGCCCAAGCTCAAGCGCGACATTCTGCTGCCCAACTTTCCCCTCCCCGCCGGTTTCGCCACCGCCGACGACTACCTCAAGCACCTGACCTTCGAAGGAGCGCGGGTGAAATACCTGGGAGAAGAGAAAAACGGCGACCGGACCGAAAACGCCACCCCCTCCCTGCTTCCCCCGCAAGGGCTCCCTTCGGAGGTGGTGGAGCGGCTCACCCACGAGTTGCACATCGTCAAGACGATGGGCTTCGCGGGCTACTTCCTCATCGTGGCCGACTTCATCCGGGCGGGGCGCGACCTGGGCGTGATGGTGGGGCCGGGCCGGGGCTCGGCGGCGGGTTCGGCAGTGGCCTACTGCATCGGCATCACCAACATCGACCCCATCAAGTACAACCTGCTCTTCGAGCGTTTCCTCAACCCGGAGCGGGTGAGCATGCCCGACATCGACACCGACTTCGACGACGCGGGCCGCCAGAAGGTGATCGACTACGTAGTAGAGAAGTACGGCAAAGCGCAGGTGGCCCAGATCGTGACCTACGGCAGCATGGCGGCCAAAACCTCCATTAAGGACGTGGCCCGCGCCCTCGAACTGTCGCTGCCCGAGGCCAACGCCCTCACCAAACTCGTGCCCGAAAAACCCGGCACCACCCTCCGGTCGGCCTACCTGGACGTGCCGGAACTGAGGGCCATCCGCGACGGCAACGACCTGCGGGCGACGGTGTTGAAAACCGCCGAAGTGCTGGAGGGTTCGGTGCGCAACACGGGGGTTCACGCCGCCGGGGTCATCATCGCCCCCGACGACATCACCAACTACATCCCCGTGGCCACCTCCAAGGAGTCTGACCTTTACGTGACCCAGTTCGACGGCCGCGTGATTGAGGAGGCCGGGATGCTCAAGATGGACTTCCTGGGCCTCAAAACCCTGACCATCATCAAGGAAGCCCTGGCGCTGATCAAGAAAAACCACGGCGTGGAGATCGACATCGACGACCTGCCCCACGACGACCCCAAAACCTTCGCGCTTTACCAACGGGGAGAAACGGTCGGTACGTTCCAGTTCGAGTCGGAAGGGATGCGGAAGTACCTCAAAGATCTGAAACCCACCAACATCGAGGACCTGATCGCGATGAACGCCCTTTACCGCCCCGGCCCGATGGATTACATTCCGTCGTTCATTGACCGGAAACAGGGGAGGGAAAAAATCGAATATCCCCACGAACTGCTGGAGCCAATCCTGAAAAACACCTACGGGATTATGGTCTACCAGGAACAAATTATGCAGACGGCCCAGGTCAGCGCGGGCTACAGCCTGGGCGGGGCCGATTTGCTGCGCCGGGCGATGGGCAAGAAGGACCGGGAGAAAATGGCCAAGGAGCGCGTCAAGTTCGTGCAGGGCGCCAAGGAAATCCACGGCATCGGCAAAAACAAGGCCGACGAGATCTTCGACGTGATGGAGAAGTTCGCGGAATACGGGTTCAACAGATCACATTCCGCCGCCTATTCCGTCGTAGCCTTCCAAACGGCTTACCTGAAGGCCAACTATCCCGGCGAATACATGTCGGCCGTGTTGACTTCCTGGATCGGCAACATCGAAAAGATCACCTTCTTCATGGACGAATGCCGGGCCACGGGCATTCCCGTGCTGGGTCCCGACGTGAACGAATCGGCCAGCGCCTTCGACGTCAACCGGCGCGGGCAGATCCGTTTCGGGCTGGGGGCCATCAAGGGAGCGGGCGAAGCGGCGGTGGAAGAGATCATCCGGGAACGGAATGCGGGCGGGCCGTACCAGGACTTCTTCGACTTCGCCCGCCGGGTCACGCTCAAATCGGTGAACAAGAAAACGTTCGAGAGCCTGGCCTACGCCGGCGCGTTCGACGGTTTCGCGGATGCCCAACCCGGCAGTGCCCAGTACGGCGGCATCCACCGGGCGCAGTACCTGGTGGCACCGCCGGGGGAGAAGGACAACCTGATCGAGAAGGCCATCAAGTACGGCACCGCCTACCACGTCCAGAAAAACGCCACGCAGCACTCGCTCTTCGGCGGGGCCGGGGGCGTGGATGTGCTCAGACCCAGAATCGTGCCCTGCGAACCCTGGTCGGAAATGGAACGGCTCAAGAACGAGAAGGACGTGGTGGGCTTCTACATTTCCGGTCACCCACTGGACCAGTACCGGCTGGAACTGGACAACTTCTGCTCCTGCACGCTCGACCAGATCGACAATTTCCGCACCCGCGAGGTGAACGTGGCGGGCATCGTGACCCGGGCCGTCACCCGCCAGGCCAAAAACGGCAACTATTTCATGATCTTCACCCTGGAAGACTACCAGGGCGCGCTGGAGATTGCCCTCTTCAACAAGGACTACGTGCAGTTCGAACGCGAGGTGGTCGTGGATCGCTTCCTCTACGTGAAGGGCCGCGTGGAATTGCGCTGGGGCAGCACGGACCAGTACGAACTGAAGCCCACCAAGATCGAACTGCTGAGCGAAATCCGGGAGAAAATGAGCAAGGAAATCCACATTCAGATCGACGTGGCCAGCCTGGATGCGCAATTGGTGAGCAACCTGAATGCGCTGGTGCAGGCGCACCCGGGCAGTTGCCAGCTGAAGATGGTGATCCGGGACCGGGAAGAAAAGATTGAGGTGGATATGCTCTCGCGGAAGTACAAGGTGTCGCCCTCCAACGAACTGATCCGGAAGCTGTCCGAATGGCAGGGCGTTTCCTACCGGCTGAACTGAAGGGTTCGTTCAATGATCAACCAACCGCGAACGTGACTCCCCAACAACTCAAAAAGGAACTGCTCAAGCACGACCGCCAGTTCCTGACGGAACTGATCGTGGCGGCCATCAGCCGGAAGCGGGAATTCAAAACCGCCATTCTGGAGAAGCTCAACGAAAAGATTTCGGCCCAAGGTGCGGTGCCGGACGCCAACGGGGACGAGCCGAAAACGAAACTCAACGACGAACTGTTGACCTCTTATTGGAAGGAGTTGAAAAAGATCGTGTCCAAGTCCAACCAGTACGGGGGGTGCCCACCCAAGGAAGAGAACAAAGCTTACCGGCTTTTCGACAAGGTGACCACCTTGCTCGACAAGGAAGTTTTTTCGGACGACCTGCGGACCGGAATCCTCGAGGAAGCCACGGTCGAGCACCAAACGGGCAATTCCGGCTTTGACGACGCCCTGATGGACCTGCTGAACAGTCTCTGCGTGTACCGGTCGGATTGGGAATACCTGATTGACTACCTGGAAAACAAGAGGTCGGGCTTTGGCAGCTACTACCAGGAATTGGCCCGGCAAATCCGCAAGGACAAACTGAGGGATGACGAAGGCTTTCTCCAATCAGCCCGGGCGGGTTTGCAGTACGGGACGAACTACCACGAACTCGGGATGTTTTACGCCGAAAAAAACGACCTTGTCCAGGCCGTCGCCACGATGGAGCAGGGCTTGGTGAAGGGGGAAGGCCGGCTGGACGATTTGTTCGATTACTTGTTTGATTACCACGCCCGGCAAAAAAACGACGGCGCGGTTGACCGGCTCCTCCAAACGGCGCACAACCGCCAAACGTACGTTGCCGGGATGGCCGACAAGGCGTTCGGCTACTACCGGGACACCCACTACGAAAAGGCCAAGTCAGCGCTGCTCGACAAGTTCAGGCACGTTTCGGAACTGTCAACGACTACCTACCTCGATTTGTACCGGAAAGCCGAAGCCTTTCTCACCGAAGGAGACTGGCGGACGGAGGAACCCGGCTGGTTGGCCTTCGTTGCCCAACACCGTCCCCTTGAACACCTGGAACTACTGCTTTACAAGGGGGAAAAGAAGGCAGTGCTGGACCGGTTGCTGAGCGGCAATGTACGCGACGAGTGGTGGGACAAAGGTCGGTTGGACAAAATCGGCCGCCGAATCCAGGAAGAGTTTCCCGAAGAAATGATTGCCCATTATTGGCAGAAAGCCACCGGACTGATTGATCTGGCCGGTCGCGAGAATTACGCCAAGGCCGCCTCCTACCTGAAGGAAGTCCAGCACCTGTACACGCACTCCCTGCGGCAACCTGACGTGTTTGCCGCAAGAATTCGGGACCTCGGGAACCTCCACCCGAAAAAGCGGGCGCTGTGGGACGAACTGGCCGGACTGGTTTGACCGCTCCCCACCCGGAGGAGGGCAGGCACGAAGGTTTGGAACTATTTGCGCCCCAAACCCATTTGACTACCAGAGACCCGGGTTGGAGGGTACGCCTCCAATGAACAATGAACAACTAACAACTCAAGAAAATGGGAAAAGCAATTGAAGCAACGGACGCAAATTTTGAACAACTGATCGCGGGCGACAAGCCGGTTTTGGTGGATTTCTGGGCCGAGTGGTGCGGTCCCTGCAAGATGATCGGCCCGATGGTGGAAGAGTTGGCCGGTGATTTCGAGGGAAAAGCCGTGATCGCCAAGATGGACGTGGACGCCAACTCCCGCATTCCCGCCCAGTTCGGCATTCGCAGCATCCCGACGCTGATGGTTTTTAAGAATGGTCAGTTGGTAGACAAGCAGGTGGGCGTGGTGCCGAAGGCCGTGTTGGCCCAGAAACTGAACGGGCAGTTGGTATAAACCGTCCGTACGTTTGCCCGATCTGGCGTAGAGCCTCCCCACCGACGGGAGGCTTTTTTGTTGGCAGGCGGCCCCGCGCATTCACGCCCTCAGGGCGAAGCAATTGAAAGGATGGCGGGATGGCGGGATGATTGTTGAATAATTCGTTGATTTCAAACAAATTTTTTGGTTTGATTTGAATCCTTAGTTCCGTAACTTTCGTACCTGCGTGGGGTAGAAACGCGCAGGGTGAGAAAAGCGTGGAGCCGCCAGAAAAGTACGGAGGGGATGTCCGAACAGCCGGATCGATTATTTCTAAGTCCATATCAACCCATAAGCCGATGAGTCAGGCAGAACAAGAATACTACATCTCCCGGAGCATCAAATTGGTCAAGGAGCTGGATGCCAAGATGCGGTTTTTCAAACTGGTTTTATACCGTTCCTTCTCCAACAGCGAAGTAAGCGAGATCGCTAACCTGACGCTTCGCCACTTCATGGAAATCATTCCGCGCCTTCCCTACGCGGGCGGCAAGAAGAACCCGCTGACGCACGCCCTGATCGTGTCCGCGTGGTTCGTAGCCTTGTCCAAAGCCCTGGCCGCGCACGAACGGAACGAAGGCGAGATCCGCGAAACGGTTAAGAAGATCGCCGCCGAAATTTCCCGCCACGAACGGAACGCGCGCCGCCGGAAAGCCGTATCGCCCTCCCAAAAAATGCTGAAATCAGTATCGGGTCTCAAACCCCTCTTCCAGTACCTGACCCCCGGTCCGCCCAAACCAGAGCCCCACGAAGATTTTTTGATCACCTATTTAGTCACCTACGTGAGTGGTGAGCCGAACCACGTTGCCTGGCCGGGAGAGACCGAACCGCACGCTACCGTACCCCTTCCCCTTAGTCCGAACGCCACCGGGTCCTTCCGGCATACCTACCAGATCAGTTACCAGAACGGTTTCTTCAGTGAACTCGAATTGCTTCCCTCGGGCGTAGCAGTCGGCGCCTGAAACGGTCCGCCGGGGACGCCCAGTTGCCGCGGTCGCCCCGGCGAGAGGACAATTTTGACGGAGGTCCGGAACTGGGTTCCGGGCGCGGTCGACAGTTGTGTTCTGCGGTGACGGGGCGGTGTGCGGTCTTCAACGGAAATTCGTAGTTTTATCGGCAAACACACTCGGAGCCGTTTTATGGAAAACTTATCCAGTCCGGTCAGGCACGCATCCCGGTACTTGACCGACGACGAATTGGCCAAGATAGAAAGGGCCGTCCGGTTGGCCGAATCGGACATATCGGGGGAGATTGTGCCGGTGTTCGTTGAGAAATGCAGCCCGTACGAGGCAGTGAAATACCGGGTTGGCGTGTTGGCGGCGTTGGGGACTTTTCTCGCCCTCGTTGCCTACGACCGGCTGGCAGCCCCGCTCACCGATCCGCTCCTGCACCTGGTGGTTGTCGCGGCGGGTGGGCTGTTGGCCGCCGCGTTGACCTACGTGCCGGCGGTCGGCCGGCTGGCGGCAGGCCGGAAATCACTGGGCCAGGTGGCCAGGCAAAAAGCCGAAAGCATCTTTTTGCAGGAAGAAATATTCGGTACCCGGCGGCGGCGGGGCGTCATGGTGTTCATCGCCTTCTTTGAGCGGTGCGTCCTCATCCGAGCCGACAAGGGCATCGCCACCGTCGTACCGCAACAGGTGTGGGATGCCCTGGAAGCTCAACTGGTCAACGCCATCAAGTCGGACCAGCTTTTTGAGGGCATCGTGGCGACCATCGCCCAGTGCGGAAAACTGATGGAAGAACACGGCTTCAAAATTGCCGACGACGACACCGACGAACTTCCCAACGCGTTGCGCAACCGTACCTGAAAGGCGCTTCCTGCTCACTATGCCATTTGAACTCACCAAGGAATACGTAGGAAAGATTGCGGAAGCCATTGAGCAACGGGACGTTGCCACGCTTACCGCCGAACTGGAAGAATTGTATCCGGCGGACATTTCAGAAATCCTTTACGAACTCGACGAAGAGCAAAGCAAGTACGTTATCCAGTTGCTGGACCAGGCAGTAGGGGCGGAAATCATCAGCAACATGGACCCGACCCTGCGGAAGGACCTCTTCAAGCTGTTCGGTTCCGAGGAGATTGCCCAGTTCATGAACTACGTGGATTCGGACGATGCCGCCGATATTCTCAATGAACAGCCCATTCGGGTGCGCGAAGAAGTGATCGCCCTGGTAAAGGACCGGCAAAAGGCGCGCTACATCATCGACCTGCTTCACTACGACGAGGATTGCGCCGGGGGATTGATGGCCAAGGAACTGGTGCAAGCCAACGTGAACTGGACCATCCTGCGGTGCATCGAGGAAATCCGGCGGCAGGCCGAGAAAGTGGAAAAAGTGTTGTCGGTGTACGTGGTGGACGACGCGGGCATCCTGCTGGGGCGGGTATCGCTCAAGAAACTCATCCTGGCCCGGGGAGAAAAACACCTCTCCGACATTTATGACGACGACTTGATCTCGGTGGAGACCTACCGTCCGGTAGAGGAAGTGGCCGACCTCATGCAACGGTACGACCTGGAAAGCATTCCCGTTGTGAACGTGCAGGGAAGACTGCTGGGCCGCATCACCATCGACGACATCGTGGACGTGATCACCGAGCAAGCGGACCTCGACCGCCAGGCCATGACCGGACTTTCCGCCGAAGTCGAGGAAGACGACAGCGTATGGATGCTCTCCCGCGCGCGACTGCCCTGGCTGTTCATCGGCATGGTGGGTGGGCTGCTGGGTTCGCGCTTCATCGGATTGTTCGAGGCCGACATCGCCATCATTCCGGCCATGGCCTCCTTCATTCCCATCATCACCGCCACGGGCGGCAACGTGGGCATCCAGTCCTCCTCCATCATTCTGCAAAGCCTGGCGAGCAAAATGGGTTTTGACAAGAGTTTTTCCGAACGCTTGTGGAAAGTATTTCTGGTGGCCCTGCTCAACGGCTTTATCATCAGCGGTTTCGTACTGGGTTTTAACGTGTTGGTGGGCTTGCCGGTGCGGTTGGGACTGGTGGTCTCCACTGCCTTGTTTTCAGTAGTCCTGCTTTCCTCCTTCATGGGCACGCTCACCCCCCTGGCCCTGGATCGGTTGGGCGTAAATCCGGCAGTGGCTTCCGGACCCTTCATCACCACCACCAACGACCTGATCGGGCTGGCCGTCTACTTCTCCGTCGCCCACGTGCTGTATGATTTCTAATAGGGGCTCTTTTAGCAAACGGGGAGTAAAATTACCCCAAGGAATGAGTTCTGACTTAGGAAAGTTTGGTTACTTGGGGTACTTCTGCCGAATCGTACGGCACCGGCCGCCCGGATTTTTCGTCACCGGCCAAGGCTATAAATTAGGAGGTTAGATTGTCTCATTAACTCAGGCCAGATACAAAGTCTGAGACATTGATTAATGAGATAACAATTTAAAACAACCGAGCGATCGATACTGTGATCAGTTAATGCATCGATCTTGTGTCTTAAAAAATGGCCTTTATCACGAGACAAATCGCATTCTAACTATCTATATACACCTATTTCCAAGGTATCCATCCGCTGATATCCCTATTCTTTGGCGGATAGGAATGAACTAGCTTTGCTGCTGTGCAAGAGGTTGTCCACTGGACGCTTACGTAAATGAAGCATACTTCACCTGCTCTTTTTGCGAGTCGATTTCCAGCTTATACCCTTTCCCGTGAATATTTACGATTCTTACCGAGGGGGCGGGCTGTAGTTTTTTCCGGAGCCGGGAAACAAATACATCCAGGCTGCGCCCCACAAATACGCCTTCATCTTCCCAAACCTGTTTCATGAGTTGGTCCCGGTCAATCACCTCATTGGGCGCAGAAGCGAAGACTTTCAACAGTTTGGACTCTTTTGCTGAAAGCTCGATTCTTTCATTTCCCAACCGTAGAATCTGCTTTTCCAAGCAAAAAGTAAGTTGTCCTATATTAACCAACTCAATGGGAGCCGGATTTTCCATCGCTGTTGAGGAAGGAGCTTTCCGGTTAAAAACCCGCCAACCGATCCCTACAAGCAAAACCGGTAGTAGAACCCAAGCCCACTTCATTACACTGGTGATAGAGGCCGTCAGAACCGGAGGTTGGGCGAACTTGATTTGGATGCTATACAATCCCGGGGGAGGATTTCTTTTTAAACAGGGAATCGCACCACGATCCAGTGATTGGCTTACTTCGTAGC
>JACMKY010000209.1 GCA_014379925.1 Cytophagales bacterium
CCGTCGAGCGAGGTGCCGGACATCAGTCCGATGATGCGCCGCCGGGGTTGCCGGGCGACGTCGAAAAGGCGGGCGAGGTTGGGATTCACGGAGCGATCTTACTTTAAGAGGACAAGGGCTGATCAACGTGGGCAACTTCGTAAGCCAGAAATCCCCGCAAACTCAAGTCTTCGTCGAGATCCGGCCAATGGATTCCAACGCCGTCATTCTCAAAATTGGTTAACTGTTGGTGGGTAGCCTGGCGCAACGAAGCAAAACCGGAGATTGCCCGTTTGATGATTTTCCGGTTGTTGAGCAACACCATCATCAAGTCCAGTTCCCGGTTGAAATAAACCTGCTGGATGCGCAAACCGTCTTCGTGAATGAGCCGGTCCAGCCCATCGGCTGCTCTTTTGTTCACTATTTTATCTTTCGAAGAATGCATTCCAAGCGTTTAAGAAGTTTGTCCGGTTTTCATTCACCAGCGCCAGGATTTCCCTGGCCGCTTCCAAGTGTAAAGTTGGAAAGATAGTTGATTTCAATTTTTAAAAACCCAAGTTATGCGGTAGGATGCAGCAAATCCGCCTCCTGTCTACGAAGCGTTCCCTGCCGTATCCTGTTGCGGGTAAGAAAAGAAACGCTTTTGCCTACCGAGCCGGTCCAGATACCGTGGCTAACCCGGGAGTGGGAATGAGGCGCCATCCGCGGCGGTCGCGGGCGACGACCGCCGTACTATTCCGATTCAAATTTTCACATTTCGCCCGGTTCTGCCTTGCCGGAAGCAGGATCATTGCCTGGGCCACGGCGGTGGGTTTGGTAAAACAAGTCAAAACCCAATCTTTGTAACCGGAAAAAGCGGTCAGCGGCCCTGGCCAACGCAAACATGAAAGAAACCTTGTCCAGTCAAACGTTGCCCTCGCCCGTCGGGGGGACGAACCACGCGGCCAGTGCCGGGACCCATCCCACGCGGAAACTGTTGCACATCCTCTGGGAAATCCGGTATTCGGGGGCCGAAATCATGGTCCACGACGCCAAGGACTACTTCGAGGCCCACCACCTGGAAAGCTCCGTGCTGGCCCGGGGCCAGGAAGTGGGTGCCTACGCCCCCACGCTGGAACGGATCGGCTACCCCGTGCATCACCTGCCCGCCCACCGTACCGTCGGCTCTTTCGTAGAATTGTACCGGTTTCTGCGGAAACATCCCTTCGACGTGATCCACCTGCATCCGGAAGCCATGTACCTGTGGCACAGCCTGACCATCCGGTTGGCCAATCCGGCGGCCCGGATCGTGCATACCCACCACGACGTGTTTTTTCAGTACCCGCCCTTCCTGCGGCAGGTGCGGAAGTTTCACCGTTTCCTTTGCCGCCGGGTGCTGGGGGTGAAGTGCGTTTCCATCGGCGAGTCGGTGCAAACCGTGGAGAAGGAATACTTCAACAACGACACGGCGATCGTCTACAACTGGATCGACGAGAACGAGTTCCGGCCGCCCACCCCCGAACAGGTTGCCGGGGCCCGTCGGGAAATCGGTTTGCCGGAAAACGCCTTCGTGCTCCTGACGGTGGGCACCTGCAACGACAAGAAACGCCACAACGACATTTTTGAAGCCGTGGCGCGGGTGAAGGACCGGATTCCGAACCTGATTTTCCTGCACCGGGGCAGCGGTCCCAACCAGGCGCACGAGCGGGCGTACGTGAAGGAGTTGGGCATCGAGAAAAACGTCATTTTCCTGGATTACATCGATTACCTGCCCAAGATCTTCTGGGCCTCCGATGCATTCATTTTTTCTTCGCACTGGGAAGGGCTGGGCAACGTGATCCTGCAAGCCATCGCCTGCAAACTGCCGGTTATTCTCTACGCGGGCTGGGGCATGAATGACTTCCAACCCGCCGACCAGGCGGCCCGCTACGGCTACTGGGTCAACCCCGAAACCGAGCGTTTCGACGAGGCCATCCTGGAAATGCACGAGCGGAAGCAGAGCGGCCGGATCGCGGACTGGAAGGACAAGGCGTACGCCTTTTACCGGAAAAAGTTTTCCAGCCAGCAGTCGCTGGCCAAGATGGTGGCGCAGTACGTAGAATAGAACGGCTCCCGGTACGGGGTGCCCACGAGGGGCTACTCCGGCTGGCGATCGCGGATCGAACCGGCTACGTGCCGGAAGGGGAATGCCCCGCTTGGCCGAGGCCAGGGTCGGGTTGACCAACCGCGGGGTTGGTATCTCCTGACGAGGGGCCATCCCGGCGTTGGACGGAGTGACCAGGAAGAAAGAATTCGAAAAAAGGGCAACCGGGCCGAAGCGGAGTCTGCGCAAGCAAACCCCGCTTCGGCCCGGTTGTCTTTCGTTGCCATCGGGCGGGCACCCACGGTGAACCCCGCGGCATCCGGTCAATTTCCGCTGACTCCAACCCAACGGGCAGCGACCGGCATTCTGCCGGGCGGCATTCCGCTGGGCGGCATTCCGCCGAAAGATTATTGGGTATAAATCGCCCTGCCTTCCTCGTTTTCGGCATTTATTGAGCCAAGACAAGTATTATTTCCGCTTTAAAGCCAAGAACTTGCACTTGTACCTTTTTTAAGGTTAATTTTGATGCCTCAATTGCTTAAACGTTCATTTTCAAATTACTTAACCAACTAATTTATGAATCGGACTTTACGAATTGCTTGGTTCTTGCTGACTGTGCTCGCCGTACAGGCGCAGGCGCAGGACCGACTTGTCACCGGCAAGGTAACTTCTGCCGAAGATGGGGCTGTTTTGCCGGGCGTTAACATTACTGTGAAAGGCACCAGCCAGGGAACTACCACCAACGGTGAGGGGAATTACGATTTGAACATCCCCACCGACGCGACGCTGGTATTCAGTTTCATCGGCTTAATCAGCCAGGAGATAGCGGTCGGAAACCGCACGACCATTGACGTGCGAATGGTACCGGATGTGAAGTCGTTGGGTGAAATAGTGGTGGTGGGCTACGGATCGCAGGACAAACGGCTGGTCACCGGTTCGGTGGCCTCGGTCAACGCCAACGAAATCCGGAACGTTCCCATCGTCAGCGTGGACCAGGCCCTGCAGGGGCGGGCGGCGGGCGTACAGGTGACGCAGAACTCGGGTACGCCCGGCAGCGGGATCGCCGTCCGCGTCCGGGGAGCCAACTCCATCAACGCCAGCAGCGAACCGTTGTACGTGATAGACGGTGTTCCCATCAACACCGGGAGTTCCTTTACCAACGGAGGCTACTCGGGCATCGCGGTGGGCAACCAGCAAACCAACGCCCTGGCGGACCTCAACCCCAGCGACATTTTATCCATTGAAGTGTTGAAGGACGCCGCCGCCGCCGCCATCTACGGTTCACGGGCGGGC
>JACMKY010000210.1 GCA_014379925.1 Cytophagales bacterium
CCGCTAAAAACAGCGGGAAACCCACCCAACCGCTGAACAGGTACGCCAGCGTCGTGAGCAGCACCAACCCGGCCGTGAGCCGAACCTGATTTTCGTTCACCGAAACGCCGTCGGTGGGGCAGTGGAACGCTGGCATGGACTGACTCAGTGGGTGTTTCTTAAATCGAGATTCTGGAAGAAAAACAGTCGAATGGCGTGGATGCTCCGATATGTGTTGCCTGCCGCCAACTGCTGAAACACGTTCATATACCCCAGTTGCAGGTTGCTATGGGCGGAAAGCTGATACCCCAACCCGGCGAACAGTCGGTTCTGGTCAAACTTGTTGTACACAATCCGGGGCCCCAGGTTGATGAAGATTTCATCGTTCAGAATTACCGAGAAGGCACCGGGTACGATGCCTTTTTTGCTCAGCGGAATGTTTAGAAAATAGTTGTAGCGGAGGCGGGTATCGAAGGCGTAACCGACCCCTAACTCATCATCGTTTTTGATGCGGTGACGAAACCGTTCTTCCAACCGTAGCCACTGCATCGTTCTGACTTTTCCGTACTTCGTGTGCAACTGGATTTGTTGCCAGATCCGGTGTTCGGGTTGGGAAACATTGGCGTGGCCTTGTTCCGGAAAATGGTTGACAAACGTGTAGCCATTCGTTAGTTTAAGGTCGTCCGTGGCGTAGCACGTGAGGCCCGTCCGGAGGAGAAGTTTAGAGGGTTCCTTCACAAAATGCTCCGTGGCCCGAAAATGCCCGTCGAACCAGATGCCCCAACGATTGGACAAGCGGGTTTGGTTGAAGTAGGCCAACCACGTTTGCTCTTCCACGTGGATTTGTTTCGTGGCTTGGGCCAGTACACTGTCCGACGTGACAACTAGTAGTACTAAAAAGTAAACAATTCGATTCATGGGATTAAACTGCTTATTTAAAACTGACTGAAAGAAAGGTGGATTTTGAGAATAAACCCACCTTTCTTTCAGTTGTTCAAAACGGGTCACGGGCGGATTCGAACCACCGTAGAAGGCTTTGCAAGCCATTACCTTGCCTCTCGGACACGTGACCAGGTGGTGGGGATGGCGACCCTCCGCCATCCCCGATTTATCGTTAAGTCTGTCAGTACGAATACCGTAAAGTAATCCCGTAAGTTCGGGGATCGCCGAGCACGCCCGCGTAGTGACCCGCATTGCCCGCCGCCGGTAAGAGTTGCTCGAAGTAATTCTTGTTCGACAGGTTACGGCCCCACACGAAAATCGACACGCCATTCGAGGCCCGGAAGCCAACCCGGCCGTTCAGCAGGGCGTAACCGTCGATATTCAGGTACTTCGAGGGAGACCCGCTCGACGAGTACGAGGAGCGGTAGTAGCCATCCACCGCGAGGAAGAACCGTCCGGCCTGACTGAGGAATTTTCCCGCACTACTCGCTTCGCCCCCCACGGAACCGGCCCATTTGGAGATACCCGGCAATTCGCCCCCCGAAATGTCTTTGAAGGCGGAGGGGCCGCCGGTTTCTTCGAGGGGGACCGGCGCGTTCTTGAAGGAAACGTATTTCCCATCGGTGTAGGCCAGTGCGCCGTAGAACGAGAAGGAATTGTTGATTCGGAGGTTCGCGTCGACTTCAACGCCGATTACACGCACCCGCTCCGCATTGGCGAGGTAGCCCCGGTTCACGCCGACCTCGGCGGTCTGAACCTGTGTCTGGTAGTCCCGGATGTCGGTGTTGTGGAGGACGACGTTCAAGGTAGAACGCGAAGTCGGCGAGGTTTTCACCCCAACTTCTACGTGGGTCACGTACTCTGGTTTGACCCGGGCCAGATCGATCAACGTTTCCCCACTGGCCGTAGGTAGGCCACCCAGGTTGACGCCGACCGGCTTGTAGCTGGTCGAGTAGGTCGCAAACGTGTTGATCCGGCTGGAGGCTTTGTAGGCCAGCGTCACCTGACCCGACAGGTTGCTTTCGTTGACGTCCGTCGAGAAGGCCTGGTTGGTATAGACCAAATTCTTCAGGGCAATCAGCGCAGGATCGGTCGTTTGCAGGCCGCCGTAGGTTTGCCGACTGAAGTCCACCTCTTTCCGGTCGTAGTTGTAGCGCAGACCAGGGAGCAAGTGCAGTTGCTTCGTAATTGCCCAATCGATCTGGCCAAACACGGCCGCGCCGAAGCTTTTGAGCCGGGAGGTGGTTTTAATGCCAAATCCATCGAAGAGACCGGGTGTTTTCCATAATGTGCTGGTCGTACTCTGTGAAAAGCGCCACTGGGCCGCGCCGGATTCCTCCGTGTGTACCGGATCCGTTGTCAAGTCCTGACCGATGGCGAAGACACCAACGACACCACTCAGACGAGACGATACCTTCCCGGCGTACCGAATCTCCTGCGTCCATTGCTGGTGCTTCGACGTAGCGGCGGACTTTGAAAGTACCGGCAGGCCCGTGAAGTCCCGGTCGTTCGAGGGGTCCCAGTTCCAGTACCGCCAAGCGGTGGTCGAGGTCAGCGTACCAGCGCCGAGTTGAGCGTCCACGTTGAGCGAGGCGCCACCGAGTTCATTCCCCGACCGCCAGGGCGTATCGTGGTCAATCACCCGGTCGAAGGGGTTTTGGCTGGGCAGCTTGTAGTTCAAATCGGCGATGATTTGGTTGAACTGCCGGTAGGCAGGGCGTAAGGTAGGCGCCACGCCCGCCACGACCTGCGCGTAGCCGTCGGGCCGCTGCCTCGAAACGTCCCCGGCCAACGTAATCCTGACGTTGTCCGTCGGCGTAAATAGCAACTGACCCCGGATGCCCAGGTTATTTAAGTCGTTCACGGGCTTCTCGGTTCTAACGTTGTAAAGCAGGCCATCGCGCTGGGTGCCCGAGAACGACAGGCGCGCCGCCAGTTTCTTACTCAGCGGACCCGTGATCGAGGTTTTGGCCTGAATGTAGCCGTAGTTGCCGTAGCTCAACTCAAAGGAAGCACCCGGCTCAAAACTGGCCGGACGCGTGGTAATGTTGAAGGCACCGGCGGTCGTGTTTTTACCAAACAGCGTTCCCTGTGGCCCGCGCAGCACTTCGATCTGCTCGATGTCGATAAAATCGAGCGTGGTTGCCGCCGGGCGGGCGAAGTACACGCCGTCTACGTAGAAACCGACTCCCGGATCGATGCCGTCGTTGGTAAGCCCAAAGGTCGAACCCAGCCCCCGGATGTTGAGGGTCGTGTTTCGCGGGTTGGACGAATAAAGCTGCACGGTGGGAACCAATTCTTTCAGGCGATTCACGTTAAAGGCACCGGCATCTTCGACCAGGGCACCCCGGATTACCGAGATCGGAATCGGAACATCCTGGGCCGATTCCTGAC